>JBKKBZ010000031.1:0-27741 GCA_046713235.1 Actinomycetota bacterium
TGCCAGGAAAGTCGGCCATCGCATCCCCTTTCGCATCGAATGGATCAGGCTTGCGATCAGTATCCCGCAGTCCATGAATCCCGGGCAACCTAACACCAGCGCCTTCTCTCGCATCGCGGCGGATAAGGGGCAGGAGCCCGTAGGTGCCGGGGGGATCAGTCCACCGGCGGCGTGGCCACCCCCGCGCTCTGCTCGGACTGGACGATTGCGATCCCGGCGACGACCAGCGCGGCGCCGGCGATCTGTGCACCCCCGAGCGACTGCCCCAGCCAGATCCAGGCGATGAGCGCGCCGGACACCGGCTCGAGTGTCGAGACGATTCCGGCCCGAGCCGCGCCGATGTGACCCATCCCCCACAAGAACAGGAAGAACGGTGCGATCGTCGTAACGACCCCGATGATGATCACGTGCGGCACGAAATCGGCGTCGAGAAGCGTCTCCGGCCGGCCGCGCACCGCCTGGACACCGGCCCAGATGCCCCCGGCCACGGCGAAGCCTGCAAACAGCGCCCTCTGCGCTCCGAGCGCCGCACGCACGCGCTCGCCGAGCACTACGTACGCCGCGAATCCGATTGCGGAGATGCCGGCCGCGGCCAGCCCAGCGGCCGACAGCCGCAGCTCGCCGGTCGAGACCATGCGCGGCACTTCCGCCAGGAGCGCCACGCCGGCGAGCGCCAGCATCAGCGCGCCCGCCACGCGACGCGACGGGGCCCGCCGCTCCATGAAAGCCAGCCACACCACCACGAGGGCAGGCGCGGTGTATTGAACGACGATCGCGATGGCGACCGGCAACGACGACACCGCGAGGTAGTACGTGTAGTTCGCGACCGCGATCGCA
This sequence comes from Actinomycetota bacterium, assembly GCA_046713235.1. Classification (GTDB taxonomy): domain Bacteria; phylum Actinomycetota; class AC-67; order AC-67; family AC-67; genus JBKKBZ01. The sequence continues at coordinate 838 of JBKKBZ010000031.1, forward strand.
ACCCCGAACGCAAGCAGCAGGCCCGGCCGCACCGGACTTGCGGGTTCGCGAGGCCGCCGAAGCCAGAGAAAGAGGCCGACTCCGGCTGTTGCGATCCACGCGCGGGCCTCGGTGATCTCGAGCGCGGAGGCGCCGTCGTCGATCAGGCGACGCGCGTAGGTTCCGCCGAACGCCCAAAGGACGGCGGCCAGCGAAACGGCAAGATACCCGAGCCGGTTCACGGCGGCGGCAGCCTAACGGACCCCGCCGCAACATCAGACCGGAAACCGTAGACTCCGCGAACCATGTCCTGGATCACCGAAGAACCCGTGCGCGGTGAGTATCCACCGATCGAGATGCTCGGCATGACCGGGCTCGAGCGCGTCACAGCACGAAGCCGAGGGCTCGTCTACATGCCGCCTGTGCACCACCTCACCGGCCTCCGGCCTGTAGACGAGGGGAGCGGTGTTTCGGTCTTCGAGCTTCCGGCGCATGCATGGCTGCGAACGTCGGTGGGCTTGTTCCCCGCAGGAGTGTGTGCGCTCGTCGCCGACGCCCCGCTCGGCGCGGCGATCCTGACGCAGATCGGTGCCGGCGCTTTCGGCGTCACCTCCGAGCTGTCGATGAGCTTCCTCCGGCCGGCGAGCGTGGACAGTCACAGGCTGTTAGCGCGGGCGAAGGCCATCGAGGTCGGACGTTCGCTAGGTCTCTCCGAGTGTGTTGTCGAGGACGCCCACGGACGGATGCTCGCCCACGGCACGTCACGCTATTTCATCCGGCACCTGCCGAACATCCCCGCGCCTCCGTCGCTCGAACCCGTCTCCGCGCGGGTGTACCCCACCCCGGATCCCTATCTGCGTCCCGCGCCGGATTTGGAGCCGGCCGAACGCTGGATGGGATTGAGCGGGCTCGAGCACGTGCGCGCGGTTGCCGACGGCGCCCTCGCACCGCCGCCCATCGAGCTTCTCTTCGGCTTTCATGCCGTCGAGGTAGCGGAGGGGTCGGTGAAGTTCACCGCGCCGGCCTCGCCGTGGCTCACAAGCCCGGCACGTACGGTCTACGGCGGCATTCTGGCGCTGTACGCCGACGCGGCGATGACCGCGGCGACCGCCACGACGTTGCCGGCCGGGCAGTCGTGCGCGACGCTCGACCTGAAGGTGCACTTTCTCCGCCCGGGTCTGGGGGATGGCACGACGTTGACGGTTGCGGCTTCGGTCGTTCACCGAGGACGAAGCCTCGCCGTCACGCGCGCGGAGGTCGCAAACGCCGAAGGAAAGCCGCTCGTCATTGCCACCGGCTCGGGTTTGGTTATCGACCGCCCGTGGCAAGCCGTGGCCGTCGCCGACGAGCCGGAGGGACTCGCGGACGAGTCCGATTCCGGCTGATAGCGCCAGGCCCGCGACCTGCTGGAATGCCCAACCTCTAGCCCGAAAGAGCCATTCCGACTGGCCCGGCCGGACCCGCAAGACCCCCCAACCTGACGATGGATGATCGGCACGTTCCGCGCGAGGCTGTCCTACATGGACGTCCGGAACGCCCAGAGTCCTCCGATGAGGGGCGGGTTCGTACGGCACGCAGCCTTCGCGCTCGCCGCCCTGGCGATCCTGCTTCCCGCGCCGCCGGTGGCTGCGGGTCTCGCTTGCGAGTCCGTCGGCCTGGTCGATCGCGCCGTCGGGACCGTGCTCGGCGAGCAGATGGCGTGCACGACGATCGACGATCTCGTGGCCGCGGCGCCCCTGCCCGTGACCACCGCGACTCCGACTCCGGCACCTTCGGTCGCCCCGCCCCCCGGGGTTTACGATCCTCCCCAGGCTCCCGCCGCGCATGGCCCGGCGGTGGTCCGGCAGCGGGTCGTCTCCCCGACCCATCCGGTCACGTCGCTCGCCCCATCACCGGTTGCCCGCCGCGCCACGTCTCCCCTCGGGGCCGCGGTGCCCCAGAGGGAAACCCGCACCATCGTCATCATCAAAGCCGTCGGCCGGATTCTGACCCTCGTTCTCGGCCTCTTCGCTCTGGGGTTCGGAGCGCTCTTGCTCTGGCGTGAGCGCGTCCATGCCGTTCGCGAACAGCGTCGGGTCGAGGACGTGGCCAAGGTCAAGGGCGAGTTTCTGGCGAACGTTTCACACGAGCTAAAGACGCCGCTCACGCCGGTGAAGGGATATGCACGGCTGCTGCTCGACAAGCGCATGCCGCCCGAACGGGCGCGTGAGGTGGCGGAGGCGATCGCCGACTCCTCGGACCAACTCGATCGGGTCATCACCACAATCGTGGAGTATGCGGGCATTCGCGCGCACGGGTTCCAGGTGCCGAGCAAGGGCATCGATGTGGCCGCCGTGGTCGACCGCGCCGTGACGCGGCGCCCTCCGGCCGAGCGCGCGCGCATCCGTGTGCTCGTCCCAGCCGGGGCCGTGGTCGAGGCCAGTCCAGGGCTACTGGCCTCCGCGATCGAGCATTTGCTGGACAATGCCCTGAAGTTCTCTCCAAAGGACGGCATCGTGACCGTCCAGACTCGACGGGAGAATGGGCGTCTCGCGCTGTCCGTCTGCGACCGGGGACCGGGTATCGCGAAGCAGGATCAGGAGCGAATCTTCGAGGAGTTCGTCCAGGGCGACGGCTCCGCGACGCGGATGCACGGCGGCCTCGGTCTCGGTCTCGCATTCGTCGAGCGTGTTGCGAAAGCACACGGCGGGCGGGTCGACTTGCGCAGCACCGTGGGAAAAGGGAGTGAGTTCCGGATCATCCTGCCCGCACGCCGAATCGTCGAGCTTGACGAACCGGCCCGCAGCCTGACGAGTGTCCGTTGACGCGGCCCCGTTCAAATCCGCACGCAGAAAGGCCGATAAACCTTTAGGGTCGGTTGCTGCAGCGTCCGGTCGGGCCGGTCGTTGTATCGAATGCGGAGGTCTCCCATCCTATGCGCAAACTCTCCCTTCTCCTGCTCGCCGCCGCGCTCGCGACGGCCCTGCCCGCGCGAGCCGCGACTCCTTTGGTTCCGCCGGGATATCGCCTCGCCGGCCGACAGGATCTAGGCGCCGGGCTTGCTCACCTCACGTTGACACACGCCGCCCCGGCGCAACGCGTTCACGTTGCGTCGCTCACTTCAGGCGCCTCCTTCGAGCTGCGCGCTGTGCTGTCAAACGACGCGATTGCCGGCGCTGAGCCGCGCGTCGAACGCACGAGCGAGATGTGCCGGCGCTTGCGCTGCGCCGTCGCCGTCAACGCCGACTTCTATCTCGACGACGGCGAGCCGCTCGGGGGCATCGTCTCGCGAGGTGAGATCCTGCGCTCACCAAACCAATCGCATCACCAGCTCGCGATCGGCGCCGACGGAAGCCTCAACGCCGGTCCGCTCGCCTGGAAGGCGAGCATGGTGTCGACCGATCTCCGATCCATTACGGTCGACGGGGTCAACGTAGCGCGCGACGCCGGGGATCTCGTGCTGTATACCCCGTGGTTTGCTCCCACGACGGGAACCAATGCCTTCGGCACCGAGATGGTGGTCGAGATCGTCAAACCCGTCGGCGGGCTCCGCCTCGGACACACCGCGGTGGTCCGAATCGTAGGCGTGCGCGACAAGGCCGGCGACACGCCGATTCCTGCCGGCGGAGCCGTGCTGTCGGGGCACGGGCGCGGTGCGGCAGCGCTCGGCGACCTCTGGTCGCGCGTACAGTCGGGTTCGGCCGGCCCCGAGTTGTTGCTGCGCCTGGAGTCTCCCTCGGCGGTGATCGAGAGCGTGGGCGGCACCCCGATCCTCGTCCGCGACGGCAAGCGGTGGTTCGCCGATGATTCGACCTCACTCGTGCGCAAGCGCCATCCGCGCACCATCGTAGGCTGGAACCGGCGCGGCGACGTCTACCTTGTGACCGTCGACGGCCGGCAGCCGGGGGTGGCGGAAGGGATGACGCTCGCCGAAGTCGCCGACTTCATGCTTGCGCTCGGCGCTACCGACGCATTGAATCTCGACGGCGGAGGATCGACGACCTTCGTGGAGCGCGGCGAGGTGGCCAACCGGCCGAGCGACCGCACAGTGCGTCGCCGCTCCGGCATCGCGATCGTGCAGGAACCCGCTCGCGGGGACACCGTGCTTGGGTTCGTCGAGCGTCCGGTGGCCGTGGCCCTGGTGATCGTGCCCCGCGGATCCCGCGCGTCCGGACCCGATGGTCCGGTCCCGGCCGGAGCGCTGGCCTTGCCGACCACCGTCGCGATCCCGGCGCCGGTGCGCAGCGACCCGGCGTCGAACCTGCAGGCCGGGTTCCCGGCCGTGGTAGCCACCGTGCCCCCGCCACGCGGGGATCAGCGCGACGCGCTCGCGATGGTCGCGGCGGCACTGGCCGGAGCGCTTGCTGCGGCGACGGCCGGGGCGTTCGTACGCAGGCGACGCTCTCCTCTATAGGCCGCACGGTCCCGCCATCGCCGGTATTCACGGCGTTGCGGGGAGACGCTAACATGCGCCGAGCTATGTTTTTTGGCTTCCGGCCGCGGTAACTGCGATAGCTGAGGACAGGAGAAGGGATGAAGAGCGCCATGATCAGCGACAGCAAGGGACTCCTTTCTCAGAAGAACATCCCTCCGCAGCAGCGGTTGATATTCGCCCTCGATGTTCCCAGCATCCAAGAAGCTCGGGCCTTTGTGAATCTGCTCGGAGACTCAGTGGCCTTCTACAAGCTGGGCGCCGAGCTTTTCATGACCGGCGATTTCTTTGAACTTGCTGGAGAGTTGCTCGACCAGGGCAAGCTGGTTTTCGCCGATCTCAAGTTCTCGGAGACCCCGCGTACCGTTGCAGCCTCGGTCGGCCAGCTGCGAGAGACTCATGCGACGTTCACCTCCGTCATGTCCGACGACGAGCTACAAGTCAAGGCGGCCTGCGAGGCTCGAGACGGGGTCAAGATTCTCGCCGTTACGGTCCTGACTCACCTCAACGACCAGGATCTTCGGAACATGGGATTCGGCCTGGGGGTAGAAGAGCTGGCCATGAAACGGGCTAGGAGGGCACTGGAGCTTGGGTGCGACGGCCTGATCGGCTCCGGGCTCGAAGCTCCACGGTTTCGCGCCGAATTCGGCCATGGCCCCCTTGTGGTTTGCCCGGCGATACGACTGGGGGAACGCCCGGCGGGAGACGACCAAAAACGGGTTGTGACACCCAAGGAAGCATTTCTAAACGGCGCCGACCATATTGTTGTCGGCCGGCCGATCCGCGAAGCGGCAGATCCCAGAGCTGCGGCCGAGGCCATTCAGGGGGAAATTGCCTCGCTGTTCTCCTAAGCCGTGCCTGCCCCAACGCTGGTGACCGCAGCGCTACCGGCAATCAGCCAGAAGCCCGTTTCGCCCGGGTCACGGATGCCCGATTCAAACTGACCGACTACCGGCAATCAACCCGCGTTGACACCCAACGAAAGCCGCTGGTAGTCTGCGCCCTTGTGCCGCAACCCGGCCGGTGGTTGTGGTGTCCAAAAACGTCCGTGGCCCTCCGACCCCTCTTGGGGTGGAGTGCGCCCCGGTGAAATGGGAAGAAAGGGACAGGCTTGCCGACGATCCAGCAGCTCGTGCGCCACGGCCGTTCGCGGAAGCGGACGAAGGTGAAGACGCCTGCCCTCAAGGGCTCGCCTCAGCGCCGAGGGGTGTGCACGCGCGTCTACACCACGACGCCGAAGAAGCCGAACTCGGCCCTTCGCAAGGTCGCTCGCGTGCGTCTCACGACCGGCATGGAAGTAACGGCATACATCCCCGGGATCGGTCACAACTTGCAGGAGCACTCGATCGTGCTCGTGCGCGGCGGCCGCGTAAAGGACCTCCCGGGTGTTCGGTACAAGATCATTCGCGCGGCGCTGGATACCGCGGGTGTACGCGACCGCAAGCAGGGGCGGTCGAAGTACGGGGCTAAGCGAGAAGGCTAGGAGATTCCGCGGTTTCGGGACATGGTCCCGTGCCCGCGTTTGCCCGAGGAGAGGACGCAAAGAGATGCCCAGGAAGGGCCCGATTACGAAGCGCGAGATCGTCGCCGATCCCGTGCACGGCAGCGTGCTCGTCACCCAGCTCATCAGCAAGGTGCTCGAGCGCGGCAAGCGCGGCACGGCAGAGGCGATCGTGTACGGCGCGCTCGATCGGGTGAAGGAGCGCACGAATCTCGACCACGTCACGGGGCTCAAGAAGGCGCTCGAAAACATCAAGCCGCAGCTCGAGGTGCGCTCCCGCCGCGTCGGGGGAGCGACCTACCAGGTCCCGGTCGAGGTTCCCACGCGCCGCGGTACCACGCTGGCGCTGCGCTGGCTCATTCAGAACTCGCGGTCACGCCGGGAGAAATCGATGGCCGATCGCCTCGCCGGTGAGCTTGCCGACGCGATCAACAACACCGGCGCCTCGGTAAAGCGCAAGGAAGACCTTCACAAGATGGCGGAGTCCAACAAGGCTTTCGCCCACTACCGGTGGTGATGGCCGTGGCGACCCCTGCCGAGAAGATCCCATCCCTGCCTAGGGGAAAAGTGGACAAGAACCTCGTGATTCGGGAGTACCCGCTGGCGCGGACCCGCAACATCGGGATCATGGCCCACATCGACGCCGGCAAGACGACCACGACCGAGCGGATCCTTTACTACACCGGCAAGACCTACAAGGTCGGAGAAGTCCATGAGGGCACCGCGGTCATGGACTGGATGATCCAGGAGCAGGAGCGGGGAATCACGATCACCTCCGCCGCGACCACTTGCATGTGGAAGGACCACTGGATCAACATTATCGATACGCCCGGGCACGTGGACTTTACGGTGGAGGTCGAACGGTCGCTCCGCATCCTCGACGGTGCCGTGGCCGTCTTCGACGCCGTGGCGGGGGTCGAGCCGCAGACCGAGACCGTTTGGCGCCAGGCCGACCGATACCGCGTCCCACGCATTTGCTTCGTGAACAAGATGGACCGCGTGGGGGCCGACTTCTTCCGGACGATGGACATGATCCGCGACCGGCTCGACTCGCATCCGCTTCCCGTGCAGTTGCCGATCGGCGCCGAGGACTCATTCCGCGGCGTCGTGGACCTGGTGGCTATGGTCGCGCACATCTGGCCCGAGGAGGGCAAGGGGGAGGAGTGGGAGGACCAGCCGATTCCCGATGAGCTTCGCGCCGATGCCGATCACTGGCGCCACGAGCTTTACGAGGCGCTGGCCGACTACGACGAGGAAGTCATGGAGGCCTACGTGGGCGCATCCGAGCCGAGCGTAGAGCACATGCGCCGCGCCATTCGCGCCGCCACGCTCGCCGGAACGGCTACGCCGGTTCTTTGTGGCACCGCGTTCAAGAACAAGGGCGTGCAGCCCCTGCTCGACGCGATCGTGCAGTATCTGCCGTCGCCGCTCGACGTCACGGCCGTGACCGGCACTCTTCCGAATGGTGCCGTGGAGGAGCGCCCGGCCGACGACGAGGCGCCGTTCAGCGCCCTCGCGTTCAAGATCGCCGCAGACCCCTACGTCGGCAAGGTGACCTACTTCCGGGTGTATTCGGGAACTTTGCGGGCCGGATCGCACATTTTGAACTCGTCGAAGGATCGCAAGGAGCGCATCGGCCGCATCCTCCAGATGCATGCAAACCACCGTGAGGACCGCGAGGCCGCATTCGCCGGGGATATCGTCGCCGCCGTCGGGCTGAAACACACGACGACCGGCGACACGCTTTGTGACCCGTCACACCCGGTCGTGCTGGAGTCGATGACTTTCCCCGCGCCGGTGATCTCGGTCGCGGTCGAGCCGAAGACGAAGGCGGATCAGGAAAAGCTGTCGAAGGCGCTGCAGACCCTGTCCGACGAGGATCCGACGTTCCAGGTTCGCTACGACGACGAGACGGCCCAGACGATCATCTCCGGGATGGGCGAGCTTCACCTCGAGATCCTCGTCGACCGCCTCACCCGCGAGTTCAACGTCGGCGCCAATGTCGGGCGGCCCCAGGTCGCGTATCGAGAGACGATCTCCAAGCCGGTGTCCGGCGTCGAGCTGCGCTACGTGCGCCAGTCCGGCGGGCGGGGACAGTTCGCCGTCGTCGAGATCGACCTCGAGCCGACCGGCCCCGGAGGCGGGTTCGAGTTCGTCAACAAGATCAGGGGCGGCACGATCCCGAACGAGTACGTCCCGGCAGTCGACGAAGGCGTCCAGGAGGCGATGGAGGGCGGCGTGCTCGCCGGCTATCCCCTCGTAGACCTGCGGTGCACGCTCACAGACGGCCAGTACCACGATGTGGACTCTTCGGAGATGGCGTTTCGCATCGCCGGATCGATGGCGTTCAAGGAGGCCGCGCGTAAAGCCGCGCCGGTGTTGCTCGAGCCAATCATGGAGGTCGAGGTCGTCACTCCGGAGGCGGCGATGGGCGAGGTGATCGGCGATTTGACGGCACGGCGCGGAAAGATCGAGCGTATGGAGCCCCGCGGAGCCTTGCAGGTAATTCGGGCGGCGGTTCCGCTGGCGCAAATGTTCGGCTACGCGACAGACTTGCGGTCGAAGACGCAAGGCCGGGCGACGTACACCATGCAGTTCCACAGTTACCAACAGGTTCCCGAAAACATCAGCCGGGAGATCGTCGCCAAGGTTCGCGGCGAATAGAGGAGGTCGAGATGGCCAAGAAGAAGTTCGAGCGCACGAAGCCCCACCTGAACATCGGCACGATCGGTCACATCGACCACGGCAAGACCACGCTCACCGCCGCGATCACCAAGGTGCTTGCCAAGCAGGGACTGGCCGACTTTACGCCGTTCGATCAGATCGACAAGGCGCCGGAGGAACGCGAGCGAGGCATTACGATCGCCATCGCGCACGTTGAGTATCAGTCGCCCAACCGGCACTACGCCCACGTCGATTGCCCGGGTCACGCCGACTACATCAAGAACATGATCACCGGCGCCGCGCAGATGGACGGGGCGATTCTGGTCGTGTCGGCGGCCGATGGTCCGATGCCGCAGACACGCGAGCATGTGCTGCTCGCCCGCCAGGTCGGCGTGCCCTACATCGTTGTCGCGCTAAACAAGGTCGATATGGTCGACGACCCCGAGCTGCTCGAGCTCGTCGAGCTCGAGGTACGTGAGCTGCTGTCGGCGTACGAGTTCCCCGGCGACGACCTGCCGGTCATCCGCGTTTCGGCCCTGAAGGCTCTCGAGGGCGACGAGGCTGCGGAGAAAGGCATCCTCGAGCTGATGGAGGCGTGCGACGCCAGCATCCCCGAACCGACGCGCGACATCGACAAGCCGTTCATCATGTCGATCGAGGATGTCTTCTCTATCACCGGCCGCGGCACGGTTGTGACCGGCCGCATCGAGCGTGGCAAGGTCAAGGTCGGCGAGGAAGTCGAAGTCGTCGGTCTGCGCGATACGAAGAAGACGGTAGTTACCGGCGTCGAGATGTTTCGCAAGCTGCTCGACGAGGGACAGGCCGGCGACAACGTCGGGACGCTGCTCCGCGGTATCGGCAAGGACGACGTCGAGCGCGGCCAGGTGCTCGCGAAGCCGGGCACGATCACGCCGCACACGAATTTCGATGCCCAGGTCTACGTCCTCTCGAAGGACGAAGGCGGACGGCACACGCCGTTCTTCAACAACTACCGGCCGCAGTTCTACTTCCGCACCACGGATGTGACCGGATCGGTGACCCTCCCAGAGGGGGTCGAGATGGTGATGCCGGGCGATAACACGACGATGACCGTCGAGCTCATTGCTCCGATCGCCATGGAAGAGGGTCTCCGCTTCGCGATCCGCGAGGGCGGCCGCACCGTCGGTGCAGGCCGAGTCACGAAGATCATCAAGTAGCGAAGGAGATAGCGGTGGCGCAGCAGAAGATTCGAATCCGCCTCAAGGCCTACGACCACGAGGTGATCGACCAGACGGCGCGCAAGATCGTCGATACGGTCACGCGCACGGGTGCCCGCGTGTCGGGCCCGGTGCCCCTGCCCACGGAGCGCAACGTCTACTGCGTGATCCGCAGCCCGCACAAGGACAAGGACTCGCGCGAGCACCTTGAGATGCGCACTCACAAGCGACTCATCGACATCCTGGACTCGTCGCCGAAGACGGTGGACTCGTTGCAGCGACTCGACCTTCCCGCCGGTGTGGACATCGAGCTGAAGATTCTGTGATGACGAGCGTCAAGGCGATCCTCGGGCAGAAGCTGGGCATGACCCAGATCTTCGACGACGGCCGCGCCGTCCCGGTCACCGTGTTGCAGGCCGGACCGTGCGTCGTTGCTCAGGTTCGCACGTCGGCGCGCGACGGCTACACGGCGGTCCAGCTCGGATTCGGTGAACTTGCGCCGCGCAAGGCGACGAAGCCGGCGAAGGGTCATGCGGCGAAGGCCGGCATCGATCCGGTCCGGCATCTCGTCGAGCTTCGGACCGATGACGCGGAAGCCTATGCACCCGGCCAGGAAATCAAGGCCGACGTGTTCGCCCCCGGCGATTTCGTGGACGTCGTCGGCGTCTCGAAGGGCAAGGGGTTCGCCGGGAACATGAAGCGGCACGGCTTCCACGGCATGCCGGCGACTCACGGAACCGACCGTAAGCACCGCCAGTCGGGTTCGGTGGGGGCCGGAACGACTCCCGGACGTGTGGACAAGGGTAAGAGCATGCCCGGCCACATGGGCCACGAACGGGTAACGATAATGAACCTTCGCGTTGTCGAAGCAGACCCGGAGCGCAACCTCCTGCTCATCAGGGGCGCGGTTCCGGGGCCGAACGGCGGCCTGCTAATGGTGCGCACGGCCGTGAAGGGTGGTGCGCACGCGTGAGTGTCCCTGTTCACAGCCAGGCCGGAGACGTCGTGGGCGAGCTCGACCTCGACCAGCGGGTGTTCGGCGCCCAGGTCAACGTGCCGCTCATGCATCAGGTCGTGCGCGCGCAGCTCGCGGCCGCACGTGCCGGCACGCACGACACCAAGACCCGGGCCGAGGTGTCGGGGGGCGGAAAGAAGCCCTGGCGACAGAAGGGTACCGGCCGGGCGCGGCAGGGCTCGTCGCGTGCACCGCAATGGAAGGGTGGCGGTGTCGTGTTCGGCCCACATCCTCGCGATCACTCGATGAAGGTGCCGAAGAAGATGAAGGCCGGAGCGCTCCGTTCGGCGTTGTCCGCGCGGGCCGCCGACGGCCGCGTTGCCGTCGTCGACGCGCTGTCATGGGACGAGCCCAAGACGTCCCAGGCCGTTGAGCTGCTGGAGAAGATGGAGTTGGGGGGCAAGGTCCTCGTGGTGCTCGATTCGCCGGACCTCAATATCGGCAAGTCGTTCCGGAACCTGCCCGGCGCGCACGTCATCACCTCAACGCAACTCAACGTGTACGACGTGCTCAACTGCGACGTCGTACTGTTCACGCGCGTGGCGCTCGATCAGTTGAAACCGGGCGAGCATGGCAAGAAGCGGGAGGAGGCGTCCGCGTGAAGAACCCGCGCGACATCATCCTCGCCCCGGTTGTGAGCGAGAAGTCCTACAGCGCAATCGACCACAACGTGTACACCTTCCTTGTGCATCCGAGCGCGAGCAAGACCGAGATCAAGATCGCGATCGAGAACATTTTCGAGGTGAAGGTGACACAGGTGAACACCCTTTGGCGCCAGGGTAAAAAGAAGCGCACGCGCTACACGATCGGTACAAGGGCCAAGCAGAAGCGTGCGATCGTCACGCTGGCCGATGGCGACAAGATAGAGATCTTCCAACCGAGGTAGGACATGGGCGTACGCAGGTACAAGCCGACGACACCGGGCCGCCGCGGGGCCAGCGCCTCGGATTATTCCGAGGTCACCCGCAGCAGACCCGAGAAGTCGCTCACGCGGCCTCTTCCGTCCAAGGGCGGGCGGAACGTCTACGGCAGGGTGACGTCTCGTCACAGAGGAGGCGGCAACAAGCGGACGTACCGCATCGTGGATTTTCGGCGGAACAAGGACGGGGTGCCGGCGAAGGTGTTTTCGATCGAGTACGACCCCAACCGTAACGCGCGCATCGCGCTGCTGCATTACCGGGACGGCGAGAAGCGCTACATCCTGGCGCCGAGCAAGCTGGGAGTGGGAGAGCTAGTCGTGTCGGGTGTCGACGTCGACATCAAGCCGGGCAACGCGCTGCCGCTGAAGAACATCCCGGTCGGCACCGTCGTGCACGCGGTTGAGCTGCGGCCCGGCGGAGGCGCGAAGATCGCGCGCAGCGCCGGCACGAGCGTGCAGTTGCTCGCGAAGGAAGGGACCATGGCGCACCTCCGCATGCCGTCGGGTGAGATCCGGCTTGTAGAGGCGGCATGCCGCGCAACCGTGGGCGAGGTCGGCAACGCGGAGTGGGAGCTGATCAACTGGGGAAAGGCCGGTCGCATGCGCTACAAGGGGATCCGGCCGAAGGTGCGCGGTGTCGTGATGAATCCGGTGGACCACCCCCTCGGCGGCGGCGAAGGCAAGTCGTCCGGCGGGAGGCACCCGGTGAGCCCGTGGGGCAAGAAGGAAGGACGGACTCGGCGCAAGCATAAGCCGTCGGACAAGCTCATCCAGCGGCGTCGGAAGACAAAGAAGAGAGGCTAGCTGTGGCACGGAGCCTGAAAAAGGGACCATTCGTCGACGAGCATCTTCTCGAGAAGGTCGAGACGGCGACGCGTCGCAACGACAAGCGGGTGATCAAGACCTGGTCGCGCCGCTCGACGATCACGCCGGAGATGGTCGGCCTGACGATCGCCGTCCACGATGGTCGGAAGCACGTGCCGGTCTATATCTCCGAGTCGATGGTCGGCCACAAGCTCGGCGAGTTCGCACTTACGCGGACTTTCCGCTCGCATGGGCATCACGCCGAGAAGACCACGGGGCCGAAGTGACCATGGCAAGACAGGCGAAGGCGAGCGTGAAGTACGTGCGGATGTCCCCGCGCAAGGTGCGACTCGTCCTCGACGTCATTCGTGGCAAGCATGTCGAAGAAGCCAGACGCATCCTGAAGTTCACGCCGAAGGCAGCGGCAACGGAGATCGCGAAAGTACTCGACTCTGCGGTTGCAAACGCAGAGAACGTCCATCGAGTGGCTCCCGACGCGCTCTTCGTCGCGAGCGCCTATGCCGACGGCGGTCCAACGATGAAGCGTTTCATGCCGCGCGCGCTCGGCCGCGCGACACAAATCAGGAAGAGAACGTGTCACATCCACCTCGTGGTCGAAGCTAGAGAGGGGCGCTAGTGGGACAGAAGGTCAACCCGAACGGGTTCCGGCTCGGCATCACGACCGAGTGGACCTCGCGCTGGTACGCCGACAAGATGTACAAGGTGTGGCTGGCGGAGGATCTTCGAATCCGGCGCTATATCAAGGACAACCTCTCGCACGCCGGAATTGCGCGCATCGAGATCGAGCGCAAGGGCGACCGCCTCCAGGTGGACATCCACACCGCGCGTCCGGGCATCGTGATCGGCAGGCGCGGGATCGAGGTCGACCGGATCCGCGACGAGTTGAAGAAGATCACGAGCAAGGACAACATCCAACTGAACGTGATCGAGGTGAAGCACCCCGAGTCGCAGGCGAACCTCGTGGCGCAGGGCATCGCCGAGCAGCTGGGGTCGCGGGTGTCGTTTCGCCGCGCGATGCGCCGCGGTGTGCAATCGGCGATGCGGGGTGGCATCAAAGGAATCAGGGTGCAGGTCGGCGGACGACTCGGCGGTGCCGAGATGAGCAGGTCCGAATGGTACCGCGAGGGGCGCGTCCCCCTGCACACGCTGCGTGCCGATATCGACTACGGCTTCTACGAAGCAAAGACCACGTTCGGACGCATCGGCGTCAAGGTCTGGGTGTATCGCGGCGACGTCATGCCGACGCGGGAAGAGAAGGAAGCCGAGCTGGCCCGAGCACGTGCGCGCGCGACGGCCGCAGGGGAGATCGTCCCCGCCTCGACGCGCCAGCCGCGCGATCGTGCGCCCGGCCGGCGGGGCGACGCGAAGACCGAGCGCGGAGCGCGCCGTGGTGCCCGAGGCCCGGCCCCGGACTCAGCAGCGCCCGACGCGCCGGCGGGCGAGACGGCTCCGCCTGCCGCGGAAGCACCGGCTCCGCCTGCCGCGGAAGCACCGGCTCCGCCTGAAGCCCCGGTAACCGAGGTGGCCCCGCCGGAATCTGCGCCCGAGGCGTCCGAAACGACGCGGGAGACACCGGAAACGAACGAGACCCCTGATGAAGGGACGGAGGCGTAGCCCGATGCTGGCTCCGAAGAAGGTCGCCCATCGCAAGCAGCACCGCGGTCGCATGCGCGGGCTCGCGAAAGGCGGTACCAGGGTGAGCTTCGGCGACTACGGACTGCAAGCCGTTGATCCTTCGTGGATCACGGCGCGCCAGATCGAGGCCGCACGTGTCGCGATGACGCGCCATATCAAGCGTGGAGGAAAAGTTTGGGTGAACATCTTCCCCGACAAGCCTTACACGAAGAAGGCGGCCGAGACGCGCATGGGCTCGGGGAAAGGCAACCCCGAGGGTTGGGTCGCGGTGGTGAAGCCCGGGCGCGTGATGTTCGAGCTTGCCGGTGTCGATCTCGAGTCGGCCAAGGAGGCGCTGCGGCTGGCCGCGCACAAGCTGCCCGTCAAGACCCGGTTCGTAGCCCGGGAAGAAGGCGAGTGAGATGAATCCCGACGAACTCCGCGACCTCGGGGACGAGGAATTGTCCGCCAAGCTCGATGAGGCGAAAGAGGAGTTGTTCAACCTTCGGTTCCAGCTCGTCACCGGGCAGCTCGACAACCCAATGCGAATCAAGGTGATGCGTCGAGAGGTCGCCCGCATCCTCACGGTGATGCGGGAGCGCGAGATCGAGATGCACGAAACGGCGCAGGAGGCATGATGGAGGACAGGAACAGCCGCAAGGTAAGAACCGGCGTCGTGGTGAGCGACAAGATGGACAAGACCGTTGTCGTCATCGTCCGCGACACGTTCCGACACGCCCTCTACGGCAAGATCCAGCGCCGGATGACGAAGCTCAAGGCTCACGATGAGCAGAACCAAGCCGGGATCGGCGACCGCGTCGAGATTATCGAGACACGGCCGCTGTCCAAGACCAAGCGCTGGCGAGTGTCCAAAGTTCTGGAGAAAGCCAAGTGATCCAGCAGGAATCGCGACTGAAGGTTGCCGACAACACGGGAGCGAAAGAGATCCTGTGCATCAGGGTGCTCGGCGGTTCTGGCCGTCGGTATGCGCGCATCGGCGACATCATCGTCGCTTCGGTCAAGGATGCCCTGCCGGGAGCGCCGGTGAAAAAGGGCGAGGTTGTGCGCGCCGTCGTTGTGCGCACGGCGAAGGAGCGCCGGCGTCAGGATGGGTCGTACATCCGCTTCGACGACAACGCCGCGGTTCTCATCAACGAACAGCTCAACCCCCGCGGCACCCGGATCTTCGGGCCGGTCGCGCGGGAACTGCGGGAGAAGAAGTTCATGAAGATCATCTCCCTTGCGCCGGAGGTGCTCTAGGCATGGCGGGCGTGAAGGTGCTGAAGAACGATCAAGTCCAAGTCCTGAGCGGCAAGGACGCCGGCAAGCGCGGCCGTGTCGTGCGCGTTTGGCCGCGCGATGCCAAGGTGCTCGTCGAAGGCATCAACATGGTCAAGCGTCACGAGCGTGTGCGCGCCGCTACAGGCCGGGCCGGGACCCAAGGCGGCATCATCACGAAAGAAGCTCCGGTGCACATCTCGAACGTCGGTGTGATCTGCGGCTCCTGCGACCGGCCTGTTCGTGTGGGGTACGAAACGGAAGACACCGGAAAGCGTCGCGTGTGCAAGCGATGCGGAGGAGCCCTTTGATGGCCCTTGCGACCCGGGAGATGCCTCGGCTGCTCAAGCGCTACCGGGACGCGATTGCGCCGAAGCTGCTTACCGACCGCAACTACGGCAACCCGATGCGCGTGCCGCGTGTGGTGAAGATCGTCTTGAACATGGGCGTCGGCGAGGCGATCAAGGACGCCAAGTTGCTCGAAAGCGCGGTGAAGGATCTCGCGACCATCACCGGCCAGCGGCCGCTCGTTACGAAAGCACGAAAGTCGATCGCCGGGTTCAAGCTCCGGGAGGGCCAGCAGATCGGCGCCAAGGTCACGTTGCGGGGAGACCGGATGTGGGAGTTCCTCGATCGGCTCCTCTCTGTGTCCCTTCCGCGTATCCGTGACTTCCGCGGGTTGGCGACGAAGCTCGACGGCAAGGGCAACTACACCTTCGGGGTGACCGAACAGCTAATCTTCCCCGAGGTCGACTTCGATCAAGTGGGTCCCGTCCGCGGAATGGACATCACCGTGGTGACGACGGCCGAAACCGACGACGATGCGCGGGCGCTCTTGAAGGAGCTTGGGTTCCCGTTCCGAGGGCAGTGATATGGCAAAAGAATGCTTGGTTCAGAAGCAGCGGCGGACTCCGAAGTTCAAGGCGCGCGGCTACAACCGGTGCACACGCTGCGGTCGTCCGCGGGCGTATTACCGCAAGTTTGGTCTCTGCCGGATCTGTCTGCGCCAGTTGGTCCACGCCGGGGAGATCCCCGGCGTGAAGAAGGCGAGCTGGTAGCCGATGACCATGACAGACCCGATCGCGGACATGCTCACCAGGATCCGCAACGCGAACGTTGCTCAGCAGGAGGAGGTTCGCATGCCGTCCTCCAAGGTAAAGGCCGGCATCGCCGACATCCTCAAACGTGAGGGTTACATTCGCGACTGGGAAGTCGAGCGGACCGAGGCCGGCGCCGTTCTACGCGTGGATCTAAAGTACGGGCCCAACCGCGAGAAGATCATCATCGGCTTGAAGCGGATCTCCAAGCCGGGTCTGCGTGTGTATGCGCAGCGCGATTCGATCCCGCGAGTTCTCGGCGGGCTCGGCATCGCGATCATGTCGACAAGCAAGGGGCTGATCACCGACCGTCAGGCGGCGAAGCAAGGCCTGGGCGGCGAGGTGTTGGCCTTCGTGTGGTGAGGATGAGATGAGCCGGATCGGACGCAAACCCATTCCGATTCCCTCGGGAGTCGAGGTGGCCATCGCGGGATCGAACGTCAGCGTGAAGGGACCAAGGGGCGCGCTGGCTCTCTCCGCGCATCCCGACATGGCCCTCCGGATGGAGGACGGCATGCTCGTCGTCGAGCGACCGACCGACCAGCGGATGCATCGGGCCCTGCACGGTCTCACGCGGACACTTATTGCAAATATGGTGGAAGGTGTTACGAACGGATATTCGAAGTCACTCGATATCGTCGGAGTCGGCTATCGCGCCGCACTGAAGGGCGCCGACCTCGAGATCGCCGTGGGGTTTTCACATTCGGTCGTCGTAAATCCGCCCGACGGCATCACCTTCGAGGTTCCGGTGCCGACGCGGATCATCGTCGGCGGGCCCGATAAGCAGCTCGTCGGAAAAGTGGCCGCCGACATCCGCGCGGTTCGCAAGCCCGATCCCTATAAGGGCAAGGGCATCCGCTACGTCGGGGAACACATCCGACGGAAGGCCGGAAAGGCGGCGAAGTAGCGATGGACGCGAAGGTTCGGGCTCGGATTACCCGGCACAAGCGCGTCCGGAAGAAGGTCACCGGGACGGCGGAGCGGCCCCGGCTCGCGGTGTTTCGGTCGAACCGGCACATCTACGCGCAGCTGGTCGACGACACTGCCGGAAGGACCATGGCGGCGGCGTCGAGCCTCGCCGACGGGGGGAACGACGGCGACAAGAAGGCTATGGCCAAGAGGGTCGGACAGGCGCTCGGTACGCGCGCACGGGATCACGGCGTGACCCGGGTTGTGTTCGATCGCGGCGGCAGGATCTACCAGGGACGGGTCGCGGCGCTGGCCGAAGGCGCTCGCGAAGCGGGACTCGAGTTCTAGGAGGACGGGTTGGTCGAACGGAGAAGGGCCGGCGGCGGACGAGACGACGAGGCCAGGTCTACATTCGAAGAGCGGGTCGTCTCGATCAACCGTGTGGCCAAGGTGGTCAAGGGTGGCCGCCGGTTTTCGTTCACCGCGCTTGTTGTGGTCGGGGACAAGAACGGCCGCGTAGGAGTCGGTTACGGAAAGGCCAAGGAGGTGCCTGCTGCGATCCAGAAGGGCGTGGACATTGCTAAGCGCGCGATGTTCCCCGTGCCGATGGTGGGCTCGTCCGTTCCTCACGAGGTCATGGGAGTCGCCGGTGCCGGGCGCGTTATGCTGAAGCGTGCGGCTCCGGGAACGGGCGTGATCGCCGGAGGGCCGGTGCGGGCCGTGATGGAGTGTGCAGGCATCACCGACATTCTGTCGAAGTCGCTCGGAAGCGCGAACCCCATCAACATGGTGCACGCCACAATCGCCGGCTTGAAGCAGCTCCGCCGCCCCGAGGAAGTCGCCCGCATGCGGGAGCGTGACATCTCCGACATTGCCCCTCGCCCGCTGCTGGTGGCGGCCGGGCTGGTCAACGCCGACGGCTCCCCGACGACTCCCACCGCAACCACCGAGGCGCAGGGCGCATCGTGACCACCCTTAAGATCACCCTGCGCAGGAGCGTGATCGGTTCCACGCAGGACCAGCGCGCGGCGGTTCGCACGCTCGGCCTTCGCAAGATTCGCGACGAGGTTGTGCGTAACGACGACGCGCAAGTTCGCGGACTCGTCCGTAAAGTGGCTCACCTCGTCTCGGTCGAGGAGGTCTCGTCGTGAAGCTTCATCATCTGCGCCCTGCGCCCGGAGCGCACCGCCGCAAGAAGCGGGTCGGCCGCGGGCACGGCTCGGGACACGGCAAGACTTCGGGCCGTGGCACCAAGGGAACCGGCGCGCGCAACACGATCTCGCCCGGATTCGAGGGCGGGCAGATGCCGCTGCAGCGCCGCATCCCGAAGCTCGGTGGCTTTACGAACATCAACCGGGTGGAATACTCGCCGATCAACCTCGACCGGCTGGCGGCGTTCGAAGCGCAGGCCGTTGTCGATCCGGAGGCGCTGCGCGCCCGGGGGCTGCTGCGTAAGGGCAAGAAGCCTGTAAAGATTCTCGGTCGAGGGGAGCTTTCGATCCCCTTGACGGTAAAGGTCCATGCGGTGAGCGCCGGCGCGCGACGGAAAATCGAGGCCGCAGGCGGCCGCGTTGAACTCCTGTGATCGAGGGTTGACGTCATGCTGAGTGCGTTCAGGAACTCCTTCAAGATCCCGGATCTCCGAAAGAAGATTCTCTTCACGCTCCTCATCATCGCGGTGTATCGGATGGGGTCCCACATCCCGGTTCCGGGCATCGACTTCACGAAGGTCAAGGAGATCGAAGACGCCGCAAAAGCGGGTGGCGGGATCTACTCCCTGATCAACTTGTTCTCCGGCGGGGCGTTGACGCAGTTCGCCATTTTCGCGCTGGGGATCATGCCCTACATCACTTCGTCGATCATCATGCAGCTTCTGACAGTCGTAATCCCGCGCCTCGAGACGTTGTCCAAGGAAGGCGAGGTAGGACAGAAGAAGATCACCCAGTACACGCGGTACATGACCGTCGTCCTTGCACTTCTCCAGTCGCTCGGGATCGTGGTGACGGCGAACTCCGGCCGGCTCTTCCAGACCCAGGCCGGCCAGCCGATTCGTGATCTGTTCGGTACGAACCTCACCACCGGCCGCATCTTCATCGCCGTTTTGACCCTGACGGCCGGAACCGCGTTCATCATGTGGCTCGGTGAGCTAGTCACCCAGCGTGGCATCGGCAACGGCATGTCTATCCTGATCTTTGCCTCGATCATCAGCCGCTTGCCGGCGGAAGGATCGGCCATCTATGCAGCCGGAAAGCTGAAGTTCAGCGTGATCGTCGGACTCGGCGTGGCAATTATCGTGGCCGTCGTCCTGGTCGAGCAGGCACAGCGCAGGATTCCGGTGCAATACGCCAAGAGAGTCGTCGGCCGCAAGCTTTACGGTGGTACCTCGACGTATATTCCGCTCAAGGTCAACCAGGCCGGTGTGATTCCGATCATCTTCGCCTCGTCGCTGCTTTACCTGCCGGTGCTCGCCGCCACGATCATCCAGAACAAGGCCTTCGAGCGCTTCGTTAGCGACAACCTCGCCAGCGGCAACAGCGCCTATTACATCGGGTTGTACTTCATACTCATCGTGTTCTTCACCTACTTCTACACGTCGATCTCGTTCAATCCCATAGACATCGCCGACAACATGAAAAAGTACGGCGGGTTTATCCCCGGCATTCGTCCTGGGCGCCCGACTGCGGAGTACCTCAACCACATTCTCACGAGAATCACTCTCCCCGGATCGTTGTTCCTTGCGTCGATCGCGATCCTGCCGTTCATAGTTCAGGGTGTCTGGAACATCACGGCGTTTCCATTCGGGGGGACGGCGATCCTCATCGTGGTCGGCGTCGGCCTCGAGACCATGAAACAGCTCGAATCCCAGCTGCTCATGCGTCACTATGAGGGCTTTCTGAAGTAGTCGTGCGGATCGTTCTTCTAGGGCCGCCGGGCGCAGGCAAGGGAACCCAAGCCGCCGCGCTTTCCCAAAAGCTCGGCATCCCCCACGTTTCCACGGGTGATCTCCTGCGAGCGGCCGTCGCCGGTCAGACCGAGCTCGGCCGGGCTGCGAAGGAGAACATGGGTGCGGGCGATCTCGTGCCCGACGACCTCGTCCTCGCGATGTTGCGCGAGCGGCTCGAGCGACCGGACGCGGCGATCGGGTTCATGCTCGACGGCTATCCAAGAAACCCGGCTCAGGCCGAGTCGCTGGATGGGTTGCTCGGCGGCATCGGCCAGCGCCTCGACGCGGTGGTGGCCATCGATTGCCCCGACGAACTGATCGTGGAGCGGCTGTCGCAGCGGTGGTCGTGCCCCACGTGTGGCCACATCTACAATCGCGTCACGTCGCTCCCCAAGATGGAGGGGTTCTGCAACCTCGAGGGCACTCCGCTGGTTCAGCGCGAGGATGACCGTCCCGAGGTGATCGCCAACCGGCTGGTCGTGTATCGCGCGCAGACCGCTCCCCTGGTCCAGCATTACGACGCTGCCGGCTTGCTCCTGCGCATCGACGGGGTCGGGGCGGCGACGGACGTGACAGCCCGTGTTCTGGAGGCGCTCAACTTCACGCACCCGGTGGGAAGCGGCAATTAGTGGGCTCCGCGAAGGGACCGCGGTGATCGCGCGCAAGAACGCCGACGAGCTGGCGAAGATGCGCCGCGCCGGCCGGGTCGTTGCCGAGACGCTGACGGCACTCATCGCGGCCGTGCGGTCCGGCGTGACGACCGCCGACATGGACGCGATAGCCGAGACCGCGATACGCGAGCGTGGCGCGACCCCTTCGTTCAAGGGGTACCGCGGGTTTCCGGCGACGATCTGTGCCAGCGTGAACAGCGAGATCGTGCACGGCATCCCCGGTCCTAGGACACTACGGGAAGGTGATCTGTTCAAGATCGACTGCGGGGCCATCGTCGACGGGTTTCACGCGGACGCGGCCGTCACCGTCCCGGTCGGCGAGATCTCCTCCGAGCTGGCCAAGCTCGTCGAGACCACGGAGCGGGCGCTCTGGGCCGGCATCGCCGAGTGCCGGGCGGGCAATCGGATCGGGGACATCGGCCACGCAATCCAGACGGTTGCCGAAGGCGCAGGCTTCTCGGTCGTTCGCGAGTACGTCGGCCACGGCGTGGGACGGGCCCTGCACGAGGAGCCGCCTGTGCCCAACTACGGTGATCCCGGCAAGGGCCTCAAGCTGGAGCCGGGGTTGGTCGTAGCCATCGAACCGATGGTCAACGTGGGCGGTTTCGAGACCCGCCTGCTCGACGACGGCTGGACGGTCGTTACTGCCGACGGTGAGGGCTCGGCGCACTTCGAGCACACGGTCGCCATCACCCCCGAGGGTCCCGAGGTCCTTACCGATCTGGAGGTCGTGCGAGGATGATTGCCCGGAGATTTGCTGCTAGACTGCCCGTTCGGCTCCCGAGGTGTGCTTGCATAGCTGCGCGTCCGGGCCCCGTTGGTCGCGGCTGGGGAGCCTCTCGGCTAGGAGTTTGGGGATGAAGGTGCGTCCGAGCGTCCGGAAGATGTGCGAGAAGTGTAAAGTCATCCGCCGTTACGGCAGGGTGATGGTCATCTGCTCCAACCCCCGTCACAAGCAGAGGCAGGGGTAGCCGATGGCGCGCATCGCCGGAGTCGACCTTCCGCGTCAGAAGCGGATCGAGATCGCCCTCACCTACATCTTCGGAGTCGGGCCCACGATGGCGCGCAAGACCCTGGAGTCCACGCGCGTAGAGTCGGGAACCCGGGTTCAGAATCTGACCGACGAAGAGGTCGTCCGGCTTCGCGAGTGGATTGATGCGAACGTCAAGGTCGAAGGTGACCTTCGACGCCAGATCCAGCAGGACATCAAGCGGAAGATAGAGATCGGCTGCTATCAGGGGGTCCGCCACCGTCGCGGGCTTCCGGTTCACGGCCAGCGGACGCACACCAACGCACGCACGCGCAAGGGCCCCAAGAAGACCGTGGCCGGTTCCAAGAAGGTCCGCGCGAAGAAGTAATTAGCGAGGGGGACGAGTGGCGAAGCCGAAGAAGACCAAGCGGAAAGAGAAGAAGAACATTCCGCACGGTCACGCGCACATAAAGTCGACGTTCAACAACACGATCGTGTCCATCACCGATCCGGACGGCAACGTCATCTCTTGGGCATCGAGCGGCAACGTGGGCTTCAAGGGATCGCGCAAGTCCACGCCGTTCGCAGCGCAGCTCGCGGCCGAAGCCGCGGCGCGCCGCGCTATGGAGCACGGGGTGCGTCGTGTCGATGTGTTCGTCAAGGGCCCCGGCTCCGGGCGCGAGACGGCGATTCGTTCGCTCGCCGCGACCGGACTCGAGGTTCAGGCGATCAACGACGTCACGCCGGTTCCCCACAACGGCTGCAGGCCGCCGCGACGGAGGAGGGTGTAAGTGGCCCGCTACACCGACGCGGACTGCAAGCTCTGCCGCCGAGACAAGATCAAGCTCTTCCTGAAGGGCACGAAGTGCGAGACGCCGAAGTGTCCCATCGAAAAGCGTCCCTTCCCGCCCGGCCAGCATGGCCGCTCCCGAACCAAGGAGACCGAGTATTTGCTGCAGTTGCGTGAGAAGCAGAAGGCGCGGCGTATCTACGGCGTCCTCGAGCGGCAGTTCCGCAACACGTACGAAGCCGCCGCGCGCATGAAGGGGATCACCGGAGAGAACCTGCTGCGCCTGCTCGAACTGCGGCTCGACAACGCGATGTACCGTGCAGGTTTTGCGCTGTCCCGCGACCAGGCTCGCCAGCTCGTGTGTCACGGACACGTTCAGGTGAACGGCAAGAAGCTGTCGATCCCGTCGGCCCGCTTGCGCGTCGGGGACGTCCTTCAGGTTGCCGACAAGAGCAAGCGCATGCAACCGGTGCTTCACTCGGTGGCCGTGAACGAGAACCGCTCGCCGGCCGAGTGGCTTTCCGTCGACCGCGACAACCTGTCGGCCACAGTGATCAGGCCGCCGGACCGGAGCGACATCGAGATCCCGGTCCAGGAGCAGCTGATCGTGGAGCTTTACTCGAAGTAGCGCCCGAGTCGCCGATCCATAGGAGGCACCTTGCTCATCGTCCAGAGGCCGCAGATCGTCGAAGAGCCGATCACCGACACGAGGTGGCGGTTCTCGATCGAGCCGCTCGAGCCCGGTTTCGGCTACACGCTCGGCAACTCCTTGCGGCGAACGCTGCTGTCGTCCATTCCCGGGACGGCCGTCATGCGCATCCGCATCGAGGGGGTGCTGCACGAGTTCTCGATGATTCCGGGCGTGAAGGAGGACGTGACCGACATCGTCCTCAACCTCAAGGATTTGGTTCTACGCAGCGAGACCGAAGACGATGTCGTCATCACGCTCCGCGCACAGGGACCTGCGGACGTGACCGCAGCCGACATCACCGGCCCGGCTGAGGTCGAGGTGATGAATCCCGACCTTCACATCGCGACGATCAACAAGAAGGCCCGGCTCGACATCGAGATGGTGGTCGGCCGCGGACGCGGGTATGTCACCGCGGAGCGCAACAAGTCCGCCGAGGACGTCATCGGGGAGATCCCCATCGACTCGATCTTCTCGCCGGTGCGCCGCGTGGCGTACTCGGTCGAGGCAACTCGCGTCGAGCAGATGACCAACTACGACAGGCTCATCCTCGATGTTGAGACCGACGGGTCGGTGTCGCCGAAGGAAGCGATGGCGTCGGCCGGCACGACGCTCGTGCAGTTGCTCGGGCTCGTGGCGGAGCTAGAGGAGGGCGCCGCCGCGGCGTCCCTGGGACCGGCTCCGGAAGATGCTGCTCGCGCGTCCGACATGGCGCTGCCGATCGAGGAGATGAACTTCTCCGTGCGCTCGTACAACTGCTTGAAGCGTGAGGGCGTACAAAACGTCGGCGACCTGATTCAGCGCACGGAGCAAGACCTGCTCGACATTCGCAACTTCGGCCAGAAGTCCATCGACGAGGTGAAGCAAAAGCTCGCCGAGATGGGCATGTCGCTTCGGGACGGTTAGCCGTGCCCCAGCCGAAGAGGGGACCCCGCCTCGGATCCGGTCCGGCGCACCAGAGGCTCCTTCTGGCGAACCTGGCGTCGTCGCTGTTCCGCGACGGCCGGGTGAAGACGACCGAGGCCAAGGCTAAGGCGGTCCGTCCGGTCGCCGAGCGCATGATCACTTTCGCCAAGCGCGGCGATCTCGCCGCCCGGCGCAACGTGCTGCGCACGGTCCGCGACCGCGACATCGTTCACAAGCTCTTCGCGGAGATCGCCCCGGGATTCTCGACGCGCCCGGGCGGCTACACGAGGATCACGAAGCTGGGGCCGCGCAAGGGCGACGCGGCGCCCATGGCGCTGATCGAGCTCATCCCGGGCGAAGAATCGCAGTAGCCGAAAGGAAAACCCCTCTCCGGCGGCGAATCCTTCAGGTTCGAGACATACGCGACGAAGGAGGCCCCATGTCCGTTCGAGCCCTTATTTCGCGCACGGCGGCACTGTCGCTCATGGCTTCGCTCGCCGTCCCGGCGGCGGCGATCGCGACCGGCGGCGGCGCGATTGCGCGGCCACAGGCGGTGATCGCGCACATCGACACGGGCATCAATCCATACCACGAGGTTTTCCGCGATCGCAGCAAGCTGGCCTCCCAGCACCCGTCTACCTACATCCCGGGCTACCCCGCCGACGCGGTGGCCCTGAACCTGTCCCTCGATGAGCCGACGTGGGAGGCGGCGTTCGCCAAGGACAAGGCGACCTGGGACGACCTCAAGGCCAGATTCGACGACGAAGCCACGCGCGATCAGGTGACCGGAAAGGTCTTCTGGATCCCCGGCACGAAGATCATCGCCGCGAAGGTCTTCCGCCTCGGCGGCACCTTCTGCCCTCCGGTGAAGGAGTTCACGCCTCCCCCCTGGGCTGTGAACGACTGCCCCGACTACCCGATCCTCGACGACCACGGGCACGGGACGATGACGGCGACTCGTATGGCCGGCAACAAAGGATCGCTGTGCCCCGATTGCCGCATCGTGAGCATCGAGGGGCTCGGTGACCTGAGTTCGAAGTGGGCCGCCGATCAGGGCTGGATCGATGTGCAGACGAACTCGTGGGGATTCATCGTTCCCCAACCCGTGATCTGGGCGATCGACTATCCCTTCGACCTCGGGATCTTGAGGAACCTCGAGGAAGCGGCGGCGAAGATGCCCGCGTACTTCGCCTCGGGCAACGGGATCAATTTCTTCCTCGGATGGGCCACGTGGCCGTCGCAGCTCGGGACGACGCTCGTCAAGAACGCGATCTGGGTGGGGGCTCACGACAACGGCAAGGTTGCTCACTGGAGCGGGGCGCCCGCCCATGTCGTCGCCGACGGGTACGCGGGGCTCACAGCAGAGAACCACAGCATCACCGCCTTCGGCCCGCGCCCGATTACGTGCTGCACCTCGGCCGCGTCGCCGTACGCAGCCGGCGAGGGCGCCGCGATCATCCTGCGGGCCAGGCAGATCCTCGGCGATTCCTCGGTCGGGATCCACGACGGCATCGTCGCGAGGGGACAGGCTCATGGGATCCGGAGGGGCCCGCTTAGCGACGGCGTGTTCACCCTCGAGGAGTTCCGCACGCTCGCGAAGCACACGGCCGAGGCGCGGCCGCAGGCCGGGCGGGACGACGGCGAGATCCACTGGTTCGGCGACCCGCGGGCCCCCGAAGTTCTGCCCTACGGTCCGGGCGACAATGCATTCTGCCAGGGATGCTGGACGTTGCCGCTGCCGTGGTCGCAGGTCCCCTCGGCCGTCCCGGCCTACACGCTGATCGGCTACGGGGCCGCGAACGAGCGGAGCCTGGCGCTCGCGGTGAAGGTGCTGCTCGGCCGCGCTAAGGAGCCGAACCGTGAAGACGTCGACGAGTTCTTCGTGCAGGAAGGCAAGATCCGCGACGTCATCCACCACCCGGAGCAGTTCTTCCCGCCGATTTCCTGAGTGAAAGCGAGACTTCCTCTGGCGGCGGCGGCCGCAATAGCCGCCGTGCTGTTCGAGCGCTGAAGATCCGAGACGCCGACTTCGTCTCTAGCCCCAATCCCGGGGGTAGGCTCGCGCGATGAAGATGGCGCTGCTCGTGGCTTACGACGGCACGGGATTTCGGGGGTGGGCGCGGCAACGCGGGCTGCGGACGGTGCAAGGAGTGCTCGAGGAGCGCCTGGCGCACTTGCTGAAGGCCGAGATCGTGACGGTTGCGGCCGGCCGGACCGATGCCGGCGTGCATGCTGCCGGGCAAGTGGTGACGTTCGAAGCACCCGACGGCGCGGATCCCTTGTGGCTCATGGAGCGGGTCAACCGGTGGCTCGCTCCGGAAGTTGCGGTGCGTGGTGCCGTCGCGGCGCCGGCGGGGTTCGACGCGCGGCACAGCGCGCGGCGGCGCGTGTACGAGTACGCGCTGTACATCGGGCAGTCGCCGGATCCGTTTCTCGATCGCTTCGCGGTGCACGTGCGGCCTCCGCTCGATGTGCGGTCGATGCGCGCGGCGTCCAAGGCCCTGGTGGGGGAGCGTGACTTCGCGGC
>JBKKBZ010000032.1:0-50184 GCA_046713235.1 Actinomycetota bacterium
AGTTGAAGGAGCATACCGAGCGACCGGTTGGGGGGACCTTCCGTCCGATCGACATGCGGGGGGCGCGGTATGACGGGTACCGCGCGGGGACCGGTCGGCACCGGGCGAACACGGCGGGGCACGCGCAGGGAGGACGCAACGCGGACGGAGCCTCCGGACTTGCCGGCGCCGGCCGTCCAGGCCTGAGCCAACACCACTGCGAATGCCATTGCCGCAGCTCCTCGTCGCATGTTCCACCCTCCGCTCGGACGACACGCCGAAACGCCGCGCCTTGCACCCGTTTGGAAACTTTCCCTTTTCGTATGGGATGCCGGAAAGGCGCCGACGCTAGACTGGCGGAGCGATGAGCACACGCACGGCGCTGGTCTGGGATCGCAGATTTCTGTCTTACGATTTCGGCCCGGAGCATCCGCTCAGGCCGGTCCGCGTTGAGTTGGCGGTAGAGCTTTCCCGGACCTATGGGCTGCTCGACCATCCGGACTTGATCGTGCGCGAGGCCCGCGAAGCGTCGAGTGAAGAGCTGGGGTTGGTGCACACGCCGGCATATATCGAGGCCGTGGAGCGCATCTCACGCTCCGCAAGCGATCCCTTCGGTCCCTACGGGTGGGGTATCGGCACGGGCGACGTCCCTGCTTTCCAGGGCATCCATGAGGCGAGCGCCGTAGTCGCCGGCGGGGCTTTGGTAGCTTCGGATCTCTTGCAGACGGGTGAGTGCGAGCACGTGTTCCATCCTGCCGGCGGGCTACATCACGCGATGCCCGACGCGGCCAGCGGTTTCTGCGTGTACAACGACCCCGCGATCGCGATTGCCCGGCTGCTCGAGCATGGAGTCGAGAGAGTGGCCTACGTGGACGTCGACGTTCATCATGGCGACGGTGTTCAGCATGCGTTCTACACGGACCCGCGAGTTCTGACGGTTTCTCTTCACGAATCGGGGCGCTACCTCTTCCCCGGTACCGGGTTCCCGGATGAGATTGGATCGGGGGACGGTGTGGGGACGAGTGTGAACGTGGCACTGCCCCCAGCCACCGGCCACGACCCCTACCTGGAGTCCTTCGACGCCGTCGTGCCGCCGCTGGTTGAAGCTTTTCGACCCCAGGTGCTGGTGACGCAGCTCGGATGCGACACTCATGTAACGGACCCGCTGGCGCATCTAGCGCTGGAGATGCGCACGTACGGCGAGTTGGCGATACGCCTGCACGATCTGGCTCATTCCGCCGCGGGGGGCCGGTGGCTGGCAACGGGCGGCGGAGGCTATCAGCTGTTTGCGGTGGTTCCCCGAGCGTGGACCCTGTACTTCGCCCGGCTGATCGGCGCCGACCTTTCTAATGATCTACCCGCGGAGTGGCTGGAGCTTGCCCGCGACCGGGGAGGAACTCGGCTGCCGGAGGTCCTGGTCGATCCGCCGCTCGACCTGCCGGATGCCCAGGGGGAGGCGGTGCGAGACGGTGCGCGTGTTGCCGCGATGGAGACGATGCGAGTCGTGGGTCCCTACCACTCGCTCCGATAGAC
This sequence comes from Actinomycetota bacterium, assembly GCA_046713235.1. Classification (GTDB taxonomy): domain Bacteria; phylum Actinomycetota; class AC-67; order AC-67; family AC-67; genus JBKKBZ01. The sequence continues at coordinate 1,513 of JBKKBZ010000032.1, forward strand.
TGCGGCATCCCATGACGCTTCACGGCTCGGACCGATGACGCCCGACGAGCGGGCTGCGCTACGTGCGCATCTCATCGCGAGCCGGCTTGCCGGCGACACGAAGACTCCCCGCGAGGGTGTTGTTCGCAATGCTCGCGCGCTGGCCGACGGGGACCCGGACAAGTCTTTGGGTCTCGACCACGCGGGCCTCGATCTCGAAGAGGTCTTACAAGCAGTCTCCTCGCTTTGTGGCTGCTCGGCCGACGCCGACGATACGGAGGGCCCAGGCGTCATCGATCCGGACCTGACATTGGACGCACTCGAAGCATGCGCCGGCCGCCTGCAGCGTGCGGTGAGGGACCGGGAACGCGTCTTGGTGTGCACCGGTCATCCTACGGGGCTGATGCCGATGTACATGTCGATTGCCCGTACTCTCGGCGATCTGGGCTGCGAGATGCTCAGGCCGCTCGACGGCGTAAAGCTCGGCGACGGTGTCGCGTCGCCGCTGAAGCGACGCGGCAATCGTGTGCGCTTTCTCGACGGCGTCGGGGTATACGCGGACGGGGCGAGCCTGTATCACACCCACGAGGGGAAGCCGATGGAGCAATTGCTCGAGGCCGGGCCGCCTCCCGATCTCGTGCTGGCCGATCACGGATTCGCCGGCGCAGCGCTTGCCCGCGGGCTCGAGACGATCGCGTTCACAGATGTCAACGATCCATCGATCGCGGTGGCCAAGGCGCGGCGGATGATCGAGATCGTGGTCCCCCTGGACGACAACTTGTCACCGGCAACGGTGTACGACCCGCTGCGCGACTACGTCGTCCAGGCCATCGGCCGCACGCACCCCTGAGCGACGCAGACGCAATCCGAGCAAAGCCCCTGCTGAACCGAATACCCCATTCATGCCCATCCTTTGACGCGAAGAGGACATAGCGCTAACGTTGCGCACGGTATCCGTCAGGAGTGGACCATTTTGACCGAGATGCGGGGGGTGAGGCCTGCCGGGATCTCCAGAGATGATCGCTGATCGGCTCTGTCCACCTCGGGTGGTCGGCTACACCGGACGCCCGACACGCTCTCACCAGGAGGAGATCGTCATGGACGTTACCCGCGCTTCTCGCGGCCGCCTCGCTCTGCTGGTCTTCGTGGCGGTCAGTCTGGCCGCCGGCTTGGCCGGCGCCGGCACGTCGCTCCCAGCCGAAGCCGGATTCATCGTCGTCTTGCACGACGATGTCGCCAACCCCGGAGCAGTAGCGCGTGAGCACGCCGGCCTTTTCGGGGCAGACGTGAGCTTCGTGTACCGCCACGCTCTGAACGGATATGCGGCCTCGTTCTCGCCCGACTCGGTCCGGCGGCTCGCCGCTGATCCCCGGGTCGCCTACGTCGAGCAGGACGGCATCATGACCGCGAACACCACCCAGTCCGGCGCAACGTGGGGCATCGACCGGATCGACCAGCGCAACCTCCCGCTCAGCGGTACGTTCACCTACACCAAAACTGGTGCCGGCGTGAAGGCCTACATCATCGACACCGGGATCCGCTTTACCCACACAGAGTTCGGCGGCCGGGCCGTGAGTGGCTTCGACTCGGTCGACGGCGGCACCGCCGACGACTGCAACGGCCACGGAACCCACGTCGCCGGCACGACCGGCGGCGCGACCTACGGCGTCGCCAAGGGTGTCACGCTCGTGGCCGTCCGAGTGCTCAACTGCAACGGCAGCGGCACGACCTCGGGCGTCATCGCAGGCGTCGACTGGGTGACGGGAAACCATGCGGCAGGAGCGCCTGCGGTCGCGAACATGAGCCTCGGCGGAGGCGCCAGCTCGTCGCTGGACACCGCCGTGAACAACTCCATCAACGACGGTGTCAGCTACGCCGTAGCAGCCGGTAACGGCAACATCGTTGGGATTGCCCAGGACGCCTGCAAGTACTCGCCGGCACGCGTTGCCGCGGCGATGACGATCAGCGCCACGGGCACGAACGACGCGAAGGCCTCCTACGCCAACTTCGGCAACTGCGTTGACTGGTTTGCGCCGGGCAACTCGATCAAATCTGCGTGGCACTCCAGCGACACAGCGACCAACACGATCAGCGGAACCTCGATGGCGACCCCGCACACGGCCGGCGTCGCGGCTCTTTACCTTCAGGGCAACACCGGCGCCTCTCCGGCCACCGTGCGTCAGGCGCTTTACGACCTGACGACCAAGGGGAAGGTGACCTCGTCGAGCACCACCAACAACCACCTGCTGTTCACGAACCTGTAAACAAGCGTCTACGACATGCGGGCCGGCTGTATGCCGGCCCGCATGTCGCTCAAAGTCCTCCTAATCCACTCACCGCCCGCCCTCGATGACTCATCCCCACAGGGCCAGGCCGCAGCGTTCGTCGAACAACCTCGTAGGCGGTTCCCCGAGCAGCTCCTGGATCCACACCTCTGCGACGAATACCACGGTGGGCCGCGTCTCGTGCAAGTGGCCGCCGACGGCGCGGCCGCTGGGAAGCCCGAATGTTGCGTGACAGTGCACGAAGGGGACGCCGTCGCGCGCCGAGATGTTGCCGACGCCGGCAAGAAGCTCCATCTCCTCCTCGAGATCGAGATCTTGGTAGGCCTTCGATTGCTGGTCGTAGATGCGAAGGGCCGCCCGCCCCACGGCACCCAACACGGTGAATGTCGCCGTTTGAAAGCCGAGCGTTACGGCGGCTTCGGTGATCTGGCCGTACAGCTCCCCGTCGGTTTCCAGGCGGATCAGCCATTGCCGGCCGGGCCTGAGCTCGAAAGTTCTCACTAAACCTCCCGGTTCTGCCGAAAATAAAATCGTCGAGATTCGATCCAAGAGTCAGATGTGGCCAGGCAAGCCTAGTGTTTCGCATGTTCCCAACGCTATAATCGGCTCGTTCAAGCGGAAGGAGTAATCGGAGTGGCGGGGGACACCTCGCCCAGCGGCCCCCGGTTTCTTACCGCTATGGAGGTCGCTGAGCGCATGCGCGTTTCGAAGATGACCGTTTACCGGCTGATCCGGGGCGGAAAGATCAAAGCCGTCCGAATCGGCAAGGCCTACCGTGTCCGTGAAGACGATGTCGAAAGTTATCTGAATTCGAGCTACGTGACGGCCGTGTAGACGACCCGGCTTGCCCGGGAGCGGCAATCAGAGAGCCGCCCGCATCGCGCTCCAACCGCATCTCCGCCCGAGGGGAATGGGGACGATGGACGCGTTGGAGTCGGTAGTCGGAGGAATCGTCGAGAAGGGCGGAATGGCCGTTGCTCTCGGCGGAATGGACTCCGGAAAGACGACGTTCTGCCGCATGACGGCGGCCGTCGCGCTGCGGGTCGGGAAAAGTGTCGCCTACCTCGACACCGACGTGGGCCAATCCACGGTCGGACCGCCGACCTCTATCGGCTTGCGGTTTCTCGAGAGCGAAGCCGATCTGGAGCCTGCCTCTCTCGCGCGCTCGGATGCGCTGTATTTCGTCGGGGACACCAGCCCGCAGGGACATCTCCTGCCGCTCGTCGTCGGGGCGACCCGCCTAGCCGATCAGGCGCGAGCCTCCGGAGCCGACCTCATCCTCGTCGATACGACCGGCCTCATCGGTGGAACCCTCGGGCAGGTACTCAAGTTCCACAAGGTCGAGGCCCTCAGGCCGGACGTCGTCGTCGGGTTCCAGCGCGGGGGGGAGCTCGAGCCGATCCTCGGGATCATTCGGCGAAGCCTGCCGGTGCTGGTCGAGGCGCTGGAGGTCCCGCCCGGAGTTCATGCCACGAGCTTCGATGATCGGATCGCCAACCGCCAGACGCGTCTCCGGGAATGCTTCGAACCTCCGGTACACCGGTGGAAGGTCAAGCCCTCGGTGCTGGTCCCGCAAATCCCTCCCGACCTCGATCTTGCCGTCCTCGACGGAATGCTCGTGGGGATGGACGACGGAAAGGGAGCTTGCCTCGGCCTGGGAATCCTCGAGTACCGGGAGAGCTCGCTACGGATGATCTCGTCCGTCGCCGAAGGCGCCAAAGCCCTGCGTCTGGGGGCGACGCGGGTGACGCCGGAGTTCCTCACCTCGCGGGTCGATCTGCGCGACCTGTTCCTGACCGACTAGAATCCGCGGGTTCCGCTGGCCGGTCTCGGCCGGCCCGGCCGATGCGACGAGGAGCAGATGGGCTCGATCATCAAGAAGCGGCGCAAGAAGATGCGCAAGCACAAGCACAAGAAGCTGCTCAAGAAGACGCGCTGGCAGCGCCGCCAGAAGACGTAGCCCGGCCGGCCGGATCCGCAAGGCGATCACCGAGTTCTCCTCCGGCACAGGGTGCAGCGATAATAAGGACGGCCGGCGAAGGCTAGGGAGGACATCGTGGCGCTGTCGTTCGGCTTCATCACGTTTACGAGCGACTACGGCCTCGAAGACGAGTTCGTCGGTGTGTGCCGCGGCGTGATGAAACAGATCGCACCCGAGGTTGAGATCATCGACCTCTCCCACGGGATCGAGCCGCAGGACGTGATGGCCGGCGCCGCCGTGCTATCGCAGGCAGTCCCTTTCATGCCTCCGGCCGTGCACCTGGCAATAGTGGATCCCGGCGTCGGGACGAAGCGCCGGGGCGTCGTCATCGGAACGCGCAGGGGGCCGCCGCTGGTCGGTCCCGACAACGGTCTGCTGTGGCTGGCCGCGGAGGAACTCGGCGGCGCCGTGCAGGCGCACGAGATCGCCAACGTCCGGTACATGCTGACCCCGATCAGCCGGACGTTCCACGGGCGCGACGTGTTCTCTCCGGTCGCCGCCTACCTCGCGCTCGGCCTGCCACCCGAGGAAGTCGGTCCGCCGATCGAAGTGTCGGACCTCCAGCGTGTCACGATGCCCAAGGTTCGCGTGGACGACGACCACATCCACGCGCGGATCGTGCAGACGGACCACTTCGGAAACCTCCAGCTCAACGTGGAGCGTGCCGACTTGCAGGCAGCCGGGATGCTTCCCGGCGATGTGCTCGAGCTGCGCATCGGCGGGAAGGCGTGGCAAACGCGCTTCTGCGACGCGTTCGCGGAGGTGCAGGCCGGCAAGGTCGCCGTTCTCGAGGACTCCCACCGGCACATCGCGATCGCCGTCAACCGGGGCAGTGCTCGAGATCAGCTCGAGGCCAGGCGCGGAGATCCCGTAATTCTCGCCCGCGTCCAACAGCCGGGGCGCTGACGATGGGACGGCGTGTCCTCATCACGGGCGTGTCGCGATTCCTCGGCGGCCGTCTCGCGCAACGCCTGGAGCAGGACTCCGACTTCGACGCGATCATCGGTGTCGATCTCGACGATCCCATCCTTCCACTGGAACGGACGGAGTTCGTCCGGGCCGACATTCGTAATCCGCTCATCGTGAAGGTCCTTCGGGCAGGCGCCGTCGATACGGTGGTTCACGCCTCGGTGATCGCCACCCCGGCCGGTGCAGGCGGCCGGACGCGCATGAAAGAGGTGAACGTCATCGGGAGCATGCAGCTCCTCGCCGCCGCGCAGAAGGCCGAGGGGCTTCGCAAGTTCGTGATGAAGTCCACGACGGCGGTCTACGGAAGCGAGCCGACCGACCCGGCGATCTTCACCGAGGAGATGGCCCCGCGAAGCCAGCCGCGAACTGGGTACGCCAAGGATGCCGTCGAGGTCGAGGCCTATGCGCGCGGCTTCGGGCGTCGCCGTCCCGATGTTTGTCTCACGATCCTGCGGTTTGCGAACTTCATCGGGCCGCGCATCGATACGCCGTTGACCCGGTACTTCCAGCTGCCGTTCATGCCGTCGCCGCTCGGCTTCGATCCCCGCCTCCAATTCCTCCACGAGGAAGATGCCGTCGAGATCCTGTATCGCGCCGTGCGCGAGGACCATGCCGGCACGTTTAATGCGGCGGGGGACGGCATCCTCTACCTCTCTCAAGCGGTTCGGATGGCCGGCCGTGTTCCAATCCCGGTGCTCCTGCCGTTCGCGAACGCGGTTGCCGGGCTGGTCCGACGAAGCGGTTTCGTCGACTTCTCACCGGAGCAGGTGAAGTTGCTTCTGTACGGGCGCGTCGGCGACGTCGCACATCTCAAGAGGATCTTCGGTTACACGCCGGCCTACACGACCCGCGAGGCGTTCGAGGACTTCGTGAACACGCGGCGCCTGGCAAAGATCTTCACGCCCCAGCAGGTGGCGACCTGGGAGCGCGACGTCTACCGTTTCCTTTCGCGGCGGGTGCCGGTGACTACCGAGGGAGGTGCGTGATGGGTGGAGCCGACGTGATCCGAATCTCGGAGGGGCGGGCTCTGGCGGCAGAACACTGTCGCGCCGGCAACCCCGACGGCCGGAAGTGCCGGAACCGTGCGGACGAGACCGGCTTCTGCCGAAAGCACCGGCTGGACGCGCCGGAGCCGGGGACGCTCGAAGCGACCGCGCAGCAACTCCTGGGCTTTCTTCGCCGCCGCCTGACGGGCGAGTACCACGTCGACGATTTCGGGTTCGACAAGGAACTCACCGAGGTGGTCTATCTGCCGCTGCTGCGGCCGCTCTTCAAGCGGTATTGGCGTGTCGATCAGGTCGGCACACATAACATTCCCACCGCAGGTTCGGCGCTGATCGTTGCCAATCATTCGGGTACGGTGCCGGTGGACGCACTGATGATGAAGCTCGGCGTGTTCGACGCCGTCCATCGCCACGTCCGGCTGCTCGCGGCCGACCTTGCGGTGTCTATGCCGGTTGTGGGAGAGATCTCCCGGAAGGGCGGCAGCACCCTGGCATGTGAGGAGGACGCGACGCGCCTGCTTCACGCCGGAGAGCTTGTCGGGGTGTTCCCGGAGGGATTCAAGGGTGTCGGCAAGTCGTTCAGCGAGCGGTACCGGCTGCAGCGGTTCGGCCGGGGTGGGTCCGTGGAAGTCGCAATCCAAACCGGAGCGCCGATCGTGCCGGTGGCGATTGTCGGCGCCGAGGAGATCTATCCGATGATCGGGAATATCAAGCCGCTGGCGCGGCTGCTCGGCTTTCCGTATTTCCCGGTCACCCCGACGTTCCCGCTCCTGGGGCTACTCGGCACCATACCGCTGCCGTCAAAATGGATCATCGAGTACGGCGATCCGATCGACACCACCGCTCTCGGCCCAGAGGCCGCAAACGACCCCATGCTGATGTTCAACCTCGGCGACGAGATCCGCGATCGCCTCCAACAGATGCTGTACCGCAATCTCATCTCACGCCGTCACGCGTTCTTCTGAGCGCCGCCTAGAGCAGGTCCATCGCCCAGGCGTGGGAGGCCAAACTCCGGTCCCGCACTTCGGCCATGAACCTGCTCGCACCTAGACCGGCCGGCTCGCGTTGCCGGGCGAATCCCCTGCTTCGCTCGACCGGGGACCCGTGGCATGGTCCCTGGTCCGGGATAGACTCTCGGCGAGATGACGCCGCGGGCAGGCTTTGGTGCCGCTTACCCGGCCGAACGCGCGGCCGGGCTGGCTGGCGTGCCCGTCAGCACCCTCTACTACTGGACGCGCACCGGCCTCTGGACTCCATCGGTTTCGCACGAGAAGGAGATGCGGTGGTCGTACACCGATGTTCTCGCGCTTCGGCTGATCGACTGGCTGCGACAGGAGAAGACGGGGGCCGTCGAGGATGAGAGGTTCCGCGCGACTTCGATCCACAAGATCCGTAAGCAGCTCACCAAGGTGGAGCGCCTAGGCGACCGGCTCGAGGCCGAGATTTGTCGGGTATGGGTCGACCGCAAGGGCGGGATCCGGATCGGCGAGGACTCAGATGGCTTCGTGCCGCTGCCCCCCGGCATGGCCCAGCGGGCGCTTGATCTCGGCGAGGTGGACTTGCTCGGGGCAATCGTCACTCCGAGCGGGCGGAGCGGCCCGGACCTCCGGAGGCCACGACCTACACTGCGGATCATCCCTGGGAAGCTGTCGGGCGAACCCCACGTGGAGGCGACGCGCGTGCCGACGACGTCGCTCGCCGCGCTCATCGCGCGTGGTTTCTCAGCTAGGCAGGTCCTCAAGCTCTACCCCGACCTGAGCAAGGACGCGATCGAGGAAGCGGTGGATCTTGAGGACCAGATCAAGCACAACTCCGGAACGCTGGCCGCCTAGCAGGCGCCCACGATTCGGGTTCGATCAGAACTTCCCTCATCCGATCGTCTTGCAGGTTGTGCGCGAGTGGACGCCCGAGATCGAACTGGTGCCGGTAAAGGACATTGATCCAGGACTGACCGCGGCACTTGAGGACCATCACCTCATCCAGTCGCTCTGGCAGAGGGGCTTCGAGGGACTGGTGACCTGCGACGATTCGATGTTGTGGCTCCCCGAGGTAGTGTCGATGATTAAGCAGACGCGGTTCAGCGTTGTCGCATGCGCCGATGCCGGTCACGACGTGTTGAAGGCGAGTGGGTTGCTGCTTACCCAGATGCAATCCGTCGCGAAGCGGCACGACGCCCTCAAGCCGCAAATTTGGATCCTGACCGTCAGAGAGCGGCAACCTAGGCCATTCCCCGAACACGCTGCGGAGGTTGAGTCGCGATCGGGAGTGAAGCTCGACACGCTGCGACTGTCTCGCCATGAACTCGACGCTCCCGTGTTGAGCGTGGATTGAGACGGGAGTGTAGGTGGGGCAGCGAAAGCCGACTAAAGGATCGAGCGCACAAGGCGCCGGACGTCGAGAAGGTGGCTGATCCTAGGAAGCACGCAGAACAACAGTTGGCTGCACAGGCTGGTTACGATTTCATGCGGTGATCGCCGCGCCGACTGAGGGGACTCCCGGGGGCATCTCGACAAAGCCCATGACTAGGGATGTGGCACGTGATAGACTGTGCTCCACGTAGGATTCTGTGGTCTTCCCTTTGGGAGAGTCCTGATCATGGCGCGGAGGAACCTGACGGTCCAGCTTGACGAGGGAGTCATTCGCGACGCGAAGGTCATTGCCGCCAAGAGAGGCACGTCGATCAGCCGTCTTGTAGCAGGCCAGCTCGAAGCTCTCGTGGATGCGGATGCGCGCTACGAAGAGGCGAGTCAGAAAGCTCTCGAGCTGATCGCGACGGCCAGGGCCCGGGGCGGGCGTCGCTGGAACCGCGACGATCTCTACCGCCGGTAGGCGCGTTGTGCCGGGTCCAACGTTCGTCGACACAAATGTTCTCGTTTACGCCCACGACCGGGTCGACCGGCGCCAGCCGAGAGCCGCCGAACTGCTCGAGGAACTTTGGTCGAGCCGAACCGGAGTGATCGGAACACAGGTTCTCCAGGAGTTCTATGTTGTGGCAACCCGGAAGTTCAATCCGCCGATGAGCAGGTCCACCGCCCGCGACGTCGTAGCCGCCTACGGGACCTGGCCGGTCGTCGAGGTGGACGTCGCCCTGATCGTTGCTGCATCGGACCTTGAACAAAGGCACAGGCTGTCCTTCTGGGATGCCCTGATCATCGAGGCGGCCGTCCGCGCAGGGTGCGAGCGGCTCGTCACCGAGGATCTTCAGACCGGACGACGCTTCGCCGGTGTGCTGATCGAGAACCCTTTCGCCTAGGAACCAGGTGCTTCACGGAGCCGGCTCGGTCATATCCCGTAAATCACGGCGCCCCTTCGTCGTCTTCGAAGATGAGCGCGGCGAATCGGTGATAGGAGAGCGACGCCAGCAGCAAGATGGCCCCCAGCCCGATGAACGCCAAGACCCGGTATCCGGTTTCCAGCAGCCACAGGTCGATGAGAGCGGCCTTCGCGATCGCCGCTCCGAACAGCGTGATGCTCATCAGGCGAACGGGACGCCAGCGGCCGGCGATCCCGGCGATCATCAAGACCGCGGCATAGAGCGACCATATCGCCGTCAGCGTGAACTGCAGCGGTTCGTCGCGCCGGTCGAGCACGGCGCCGCGGTGGGCGATCGCCTCGAAGCTCATCCACGCCACGGTGAGGACGTTCGCCCCGACGACCGCGCCTCGTGCCAACGCCGTTTCCCACTCCTCGCGGGGGCCGAAGGAGAAGACGGCTGCCAGCACGTACATCGCGGCGATCTGAAGGATCAGCATGAGCGACTCGGCCGACGCGAGCAGACGCTCGGGATCGTAGCTCGCCCCGAGGTGGAAACGTCCAACCACGGATCCAACCAGCGACAACGCGACTAGGATCGCGCCCGCCTCGCGCGCCGTGCCGAGCCGCGTCGTCGCGCCGAGTGTCGCCAGGGCGAGACCGCCGAGGGTCCAAACCACCGGCACGGTGAGCCCGGTCCACAGAAGCGGCACGGCTCCGGCGAGAAGGATCTCCCCGGTGATGAGCAGGGTTGTCGAGGTCGCACGTGCTCGTCCCTTGGAACGGGCGACGGCGCCGGCGGCGAAGTGCGCGGCGCCGACGGCGGCGAGGAAGATGCCCCGGCTCGTCTCGGCATCGCGGGAGAGCAGCGCGAACCCGGCGACGGCGTACGCCGCGATGTTCAGTGCGGCCACGAGCGCGTGGGCGTCGTCGTTTGGATCCTCCCGCCGCGCGAAGGCTTGCGCAACCGGAGCCGAGAGCACCGCAAAGAGCGCCGTCGCGTAGCCGAGCGCAAGGGGGGTCGAGGCGGAGGCCGCGCCGGCTGCGAACAAGCCCCATGAACCCACAAAGGCGAGCACGTCGAGGGACGGCCAGCGCATGCGGCCGGCAACAGCCAGCACCCCGGCATCGAGGATGAGGACGTAGGTGTAGAGGGCGGCCGGCTCGTCGCGTCCGCCGACAAGCAGCGGCCCCAGGAAGCCGCCGATCGTCGCTAGGGCGGCCAGAGGTTCCCAGCGGTGGAAGATGGCAAGCGCGGTGCTTCCCACGGTGATCAGGGAAACCACTGCGAAGGCCGGACCACCGTCGATGAGGTCGTAGAGGTTGTAGGCGGCCCAGATGGATACGTAGAGGAGACCCACCCCGGCGGCCGCAACCGCCTGGGCAAGGCGTTCCCAGGTGCGGAGGCGAGCCGCCTCGCCGGCTATGACCAGGGCGACGCCGGCGGCGACGCCGCTCGCAACCCGGGCGGCCGGCCCGATCAGTCCGCGGTCGATGCCGTACTTGAACGCGAAGCCGGCGCCGATGAGCAGTGCCACGGCGCCGATCCGCGCGAACCAGGTTCCGACCAGCTCCGTCTCGAGCTGGACCGGCGGAAGCGAAACGGCCGGACTCGGCCCGGCCGCGATGGCCGCTGCCGGCCGGGCGGCCTCGGACGGCGTCTGCGAGGCTGCGGGGGCCTCCGGCACGATGGACTCGAGCGGCTCGCCTTTGAGGCGGGCCAGCTCCTGCTCGAGCCGCCACACTCGCTGTGTCAGAAACGCGATCTGGTCCATGCCGGTCTCCTTGCGCCTTGTTCAAGCAGCATCGACCGAAGGGCCGTCGAGGTCCACTACCAAGGGACCTCATCTTGCGAGGGCTTTTCACCCAGAACCCGCTGGGTAGGCCCGGCCCCGAGCGCCGCGGCCTGTTACGGAAATCGCTACCCGGCTCGATCGTTACGCCTCCTGTTCAGCCTCTTCTTCCACGCGGCGTATAGCGAGCGACGGAGAGCCGGAAGTTGCACACGCACAAACTCCGCCGCCGGGCCGTGGCCGAGCCAGCGTCGCAGGAACGTCCGCGTCCCACGATCGAAGTTCCGATCGCCGCAAGCCAAACCCCGCCGCCAGACATGAACCTCGCGTAGGCCAGCATTCGTGCGGTTATCTCTGGCAGTTGAGCACTATTCATGATCGCCGACACGCGGGCCGTCAGTTGCGCAGCGGGAGCAATGCACCAAGCTTCGAGCTACTTTTCACGGCGGCGGCGACGCAAGGCGTGCGCAAGAACAAGCCCGACCAATATTCCAAATCCCATAGTCGCGGCGCCCGACTCTGCCGAGCCGTCCTCCGCCAGCGGCCCCAGTCGAAGGGTTCCCAGAGCAACACCTCCGATCCAAAGCGCAACCCCAACCAGACCGACCAACATCTCCATCTTTGGTGACACTAGTTGACTTAGGGACTTACCTTTGCTCAAGACCGCCTCCACATCAAAATGATGATTGGCGTTCGAGCAATCCCGTGAATGTAACGGCACCGATGCTTCGCGAAACCAGGTAAAGAACGGTCTCACCCACGATTGAAGTTCCGATCGCCGCAAGCCAAACACCAGCGCCAGACATGAACCGCGCGTAGGCCAGCATTCGTGCGGTTATCTCTGGCTCCGCCTGAGCCCATTCTCATAGATTTCGGAGCACCCCCAAGAATCCATATGCGGCTAGCCCGAAGCCAAATACAAGCAAAAACGTGGGCCCTCTTTGCCTGCGTGCCTCGAACATACATGCTGCCAACACTAGGAGACCGGCAGCAAGAATCAAGCTGAAATCGACCGCCGTTCGGGGCTTGTCGGTGATCGTGTTCCCCGAAAGCACGGCAACGACCCAAGCGACCAAACAACCGCCAATAAGCACTAGGCGAACCACGAAGAATGCCTGAGACAAGGGAGCGCTCCGTATTGGGCGAGGTGTAGTTAGGGTTCGGTGGAGATGCCAGGAAAGCGCCAGCCCTACCACCAGAGCTGGCGCGACTCGGGCAAACGAAGCCAACATGGCTAGCAGAATATGAGCCCTACACCAATTGCAACTATGCCCCCGTATGCCAAACCAATAATAGCTCCGGCGGCTGCAGCGCCACTTTGGAGAGCCATGTGGCCGGCTATAGCTATCGGCCCAGCGGCAACAATAACACCGGCGCCACCATACTGCTTCGCGCTGCGAGGAACATGCAGAGAACGGAACGGCGTACAGAATCCGTTCCAAGCAACGCTCGCGGCGTGACCGATAGCCGAGCCAGCGGACGAGATAGCGCTGCTCACAACACGGTTCGCTTTGGTAGCTGCCGCAAGCGGATTCTTCCACCCACCGCCCCCGCCCCCCTTGTTCTTGGGTACAGGCGCCGGTGGTGCGCTCCCCGAGTAGGCTCCCGACGAGTACACGACGCCTCCCCCCGCGTTGTCGCAGTTGAACTGGCACCCGCCGTTGGGGGCGGGTGTCGGGGCGTCGTCCTCCGGCGATACCACCGGGTCTACCGCCCCTCCGCTGCCGTTCGCCTGGTTGGCAAGCCCGGTGAAGTACAGGCTGTTGATCGGATCCTGTCCCGCGTAATCGTAGGGATTGAGCGAGCCGCCCGGAACTGGGTCCCAGGACGCGAAGCGCCCGAGGTGCTGTGCTTTCGATGCCGCAACTCGGCTAGGGTCGCCTCAAGGAGTGTTAGGAGGAACGCGGCCAGCAGAATCGTTTCCAACCGGAACGGCAACAGGATGCAGAGGCTGAGTCCAGCGCCGATAACTAGCGCTGTGACCGCCGAAACGATGTTGATCACCGGGTCCAAAAGTCTAGTAGAGGTCAAATCTCTCGGCTGGCTCGATAGATGCCCCAGCCTGCTATTGCGCCGTATGCTAAGACCTCACCGTGAAGAACTAGGAGGCACATTTATGGGATCTTGCCTGCTCCAGGCGGCCCTCTTTGTAGCCATTGCTGCGATAATGCACGCCCCTGGCGCCGTCACGCCGCGCCCGAAAACTCATCGCATGCAACATCTCCGGACTCGCTTCAATGAACTGAAATCATGGGAAATTCTCTGGAAACTAGTGCCGGCGAGCCGATCCCCCGCTCGGTACTTGTAGGTTCTGCGATGCGGATACTCGTCGACATCCTTTTCCGCGTGGGATTGTTGTTGGCGGTATTCGCCCTGATGCGTTACGCTCGCAGCGGTCCAAGCGGGCAGCTGCTGAGGCTTGCTGATCGGCGCCTCGCAGCGATTACTGCCGTCGTAGCGGTTGCGGGAGTCATGGCGATCATTACGCTGAGTTCCCGGTATCAATGGCCAACCTTGGCCACTCCGCTGGCAGCCTTTCTAGTATTCACCGTGTCTATCGCAATATTCACCTATCTGCGCAACCGCGGCTGACGGTAACCAAGCATGGGATCAGCCACAGCACAGACGGGGACATGACCGCCATCAGAGATCCGGCGCCGCGATGACTTCGGATCTTCCGGAATGGGCTCAGGCGGAGTCTGAGATAACCGCGCGAATGCTCGCCTACGCTACGTTCATGTCCGGGCGTGGGGTTTGGCTTGCGGCGATCAGTACTTCAATAGTAGGTGCGGCGGTTCTTTATCTGGTTTCGCGGAGCATCGGTGCTGTTACGCTCGCGGGACTGCTGGCTGTTCCCATCTACATCATTGCTTTCAGGCTCAGCGCTCGACTTGCCCGCAAGTTTGCGGTAGAGCGCGAGCAGTCACTGCACAATCTCCTCGACATTCGCGACGAGGATCCAGTCCGTGATGAAGACTAGAGAGGTGTGCTCCGCGTTCCTGACGCTGCTCAGGGGACCACCCAGGGGTGCCTATCGAGATCGTCCAACGCTGCGCTCGACCGGAAAGGTTGAGTTCCGCTACGAGACTTTGCCCCCCACCGGCACGGCGCGGGTGGGAGTCGGTGCCGGCAACCGGCTTGACCGCTACCCGGTGACCGGCTACGACGGCGCCGTCGTCGCCTCCAATGCCCAGGATGCGAATCTGTCGGCCGCGGGGGTCTCCACGCTCGCCTCCTACACCTACAACGCTTTGGACCAGCTCACCGGCGGTGCCGCGTCGGGTCTCACCTACTCCTCGGACGGAGAGATGGAGACAATCACCGGGCCGGCGCCGCGTGGCTCATGGAGCTTGGGCTACGACGCCCACCACCTGATGACCTCTGCAACCTCGGGGCCAAACACCACCACCTGGACTTTCGATGGTTTCGCGCGCGTCGTGAAGACCACCAAGGCCGGCACCGAGACCCGCTACCGCTACTCCGGGGCCGGCGGGCCTCCATCCTTCGAGGAGGACGCCTCGGGCACGGTGACTGCCGTCCACGTAGGCGGGCCGGGCGGGTTGCTGGGGACCTACACCGCCTCCGGGCCGACCTACCTGTTGTCCGACGGCCACGGCGCGGTCGTGCGATCCCTGGATGAGTCCGGGACGGCGGCCGGGACCTTCGCCTACGACGAGTTCGGCCTGCCGACCTCGCCCGACACGACCAAGTACGGCTACACCGGGTCCCACCAGAAGGAGCGCGACCCCGACACCGGCTTGGTGCGCATGGGGGTGCGGATGTATGACCCGGTGCTCGGGCGGTTCACATCCTGGGATCCGGTGCCCGGCGGGAGCCTGAACCCGTATGACTACTCGGCCCAGGATCCGATCAACAACGTCGACTTGGATGGAAGAAAGGTAATGGCGGATGGGGGAAGCAGCCATTACGACACTTGCCAGTATGCTGCTTGCGATCATGCAACAAACAGAGGCGGATACACTCCTTCCGGTACCAAACATTACACGTACTACCAGAGCACTCGAAACCCAACACCGCGGACGCACCGGTCGCCTTCACGGGGATGGAGAAAGTGGGCGTCTAGAGCATCCACCGTACTCACAGTAGTTGCCATCAGGATCGCCCCGGCCCTCCCTGTAGCATCTCTGGTTGCGATGTCAGCGGCATTCCTTCTCCAAGAGGCAGTGATCCTTAGTTCGGATCAAAGCGGGAGCCAAAAACTCGGCGCGACGGCACTTAACCTGGTCAGCACGCTGACAGGCGGAGTTATCCGCCCGATCGCTTCGAGCGTCGCGAGCGGAGTGTGTCTAGAGACTTGTGCATGAACGATGGGCCGCGGCCTAACCTGGCCGATCACCTTACGCTCGCCGCGCCGGGCATTCTCGCTCTCATCGTTTCAATTTGGATCGGCATGACCTTTGCGGACGCCTATTCGTTTCCCGCCGTCATTCTGTTAGTTCTCGCAGTGTGGATCATCGTGGAATTGGCAGAGAGAATGTTCATGTCGCGTCTTGCCAACAGAATGGACGACACGATTCTCTCGGTGCCGGCGGCAGTCTCGCTCCGATTGACTCAGATGGAGGCCCGGCGGAGAATCGGCGCAGTCACGGCCAGGCCGTCTCTTGCAGGACAATACCTAAGCGGGTGGCTCGATGTCCGCGACGAGGAACTCCGCTGGCGACCAAGCAGAAACTCATCCCAGCGCGGTGCTAGGCAGTTGTCATTGCCATTGACAGATGTGACCGGGTTGGGAATGAGCTCGATGATTCCACTCTTCGGCAGAACATTGCTTGCGGTGACCACTCCAACTGGCACAAGAATCGTCTTCGCAATTTTTGACGCGAGGAGACTCCGCCGTGCAATCGATCAGTTAGTCAGCGACTCAGCCGAGGATCGCGATTCATAAAACCCTGCGCGGGCGCGCACAGGCCCTCTCTGCCAATGTGGAGTGGGGCGATCCGCAGCTACCCAATCTTGTGCGCGCATACGTCATTGGTGTGTTGCCGTGATCCTTGTATCGCGTTGGACACGGCAACCCGAGATGATCTTACTCGCCGCTAACTTGGTGCTTAGCCTTCCTTAACGTCCAACTCTTCATCAAGTCGCGGCGCTTGGGGAAGGCGAATCGGCCCGGGTTTTGTAAAAGGCATCGGGTTGTTACCGCTGATGCGTCCATAGACTGGGGGCCATCTTGCCGCTGGCATCGCTCTTGACGGGTCATCGGCGTCGGGCTCGTTGCGGTCGGCGCGACCTCGCAGCAATGGTGGATGGCCGCGCTCGGCGCCGGAATCTTCATTGTTTCGTACGTGGAATTCCGACGTGCAGTTGAAGATTACTATAGACTTGCCAACGATCCTACATATGGATGGTGACAATGGACAGGGCTATTGGGTTCGCGTTGTCAGTAGTGATCTTCATTTCCTTGGCGTACCTTTGGCGCAGGATAGCGAGCGGCGGCCTGCCCAGATCCCAAACAGAAAAGATACGGGCATTGTTCCTTGCGACCATGGTATCGGGATTACTTATGTTATTCCTTGTGATGCAGGGTGAAACCGACGCAGCCATCATCGGGGGTCTTGCGCTGAGTATCATCGTCATGATTGGGTATGTTTCTGCCAAGAGGACCAAGGAGTAAACAATTGCTGTGGCGATTCTGAAGGGACCCACCGGTTAGGCATTGAAATCGCCGCCAACTAGACTTACAGATGTACTTCCCTCCGGACTCAGGCTTGGCTCGGACGTCCCCTTAAGGTCCCGCGGCTACGTCCAACAGAATTCTGTAAGTAGCGCTTCCAAACATCAGCAGAGTGGTCGCGTCAATGACAAAGTCGACCCACACTTGGCTCGACATCCATTTTGCAAGGGCATAAACTCGTTTCTCTTCAACGCTTGCATCCCAAGCCGCGTAGTACGACAGCCACATCGTGTACTTGTTGATGCCGGCCAGAAGAACCTGGAGGGACACACCCAGCAGAAAACGCACAGCGACGCTCTTGGAATGACCAGAGTCCGCGATGACCTCAGAAACGCCTCGGCCGGAGCGAGTGCAGCATTCTCGGCGGCCTCTTGGTTACCCGCATGCTGAGAGCCTGGTTCGAACACTTTCGAAGGAATGCAATATCTCCGCGCGCCGGTGTCTTCGGTGCATGGTTCGTGCTCCTTGGTCTGATTGTGGCTTCTGGGGCAGCGGCTAATGCCGCGGTTTTGTTCCTACAGGATTCGGACGACTGGCTGTTCGCCGGTCTCCTATCATTGATCCTGGCGCTTGAGCTTGCAGGATTGCCTCTCGTCGTCGATGGATTCAGCAGTCCGCACCTGCCAAATCTTGTGCGCGTCTATGTAACGACCGCTGTGGTTCTGATGGTCGGCTGGAGTTGGCTGCGATGGCCTGAGATCATGTTGGTTGGCGCGAATGTGACTCTGTCCTTTCCGTACGTCCAGATCTTCATCAAGTCGCGACGTTTGAGGGGCTGACTAGCCACGACTATGCGAGTCAAGGTCGTCGAGTGGATCCTCCGGTGATTCTTGACTTCCGGCGCGTATTCGGGGAACGCGCCGGCGGCTGCGAAGCCCAAGAACAAGCGGGGCGGAGGCGGTGGGATGAAGAAGGTTGTGCGTGCATTCGCATTGGCAGCACGAGGCTTGGTGCATTACTCCCGCTGCGCAACTGACGGCCCGCAGGACATCGTTCCGTCGTAACGGGCAGGGAGGTTGTCCGAGAGTCCGTTGAAGTTGAGGTGGCGGTCCTCCGCCCCGTGATCGAGGTGCCTGATGTCGTCGAGGTGCTGCGCACGCCCAAGTCCAGACTGTCACTGGCGGGGGCGGCGCTCGGTCCAACAACTACGATTTTGGATAGATAGAGAGAGGGGCGGCTTGTGGCCGCCCCTCTCGGAAATGCGTACCGCTTAGCGGCTGAGTGAGAACCGGCGGACCAGGATCGCGGCGCCGAAGAGCATCGGGCCGAGGATCAGGTACGCGGTGTCGTTCAGACCGGTGCGGGTGAGCTTGCGACCAAGCACCTTTTCCTTGTTGCTCGATCCCGAGACGATGCCGGTGTCGACGCCGGCCTGGGCCATCGGGCCCTGGAGGACGACGGAGAACACTGGCTTGCCGTTGGTCGGGTTCGTCAGGGGCGCAACGGTGATCCGGAGGGAGTTGGCCGACGCGAACGCGTGGTTAGCTTCCTTCTCGGCTACGTTGCGAAGTGCCTCGATCTTGATACCGGCGACGTTCAGGACCAGGTTGTTCAGCAGGCCCTTCAGTTCCGCCGGGATCTGGATCGTGCCGGTCGGCAGGGTGATGGTCCCGGTAGTGAGGTCGATTACGTCCGACCCACCGACGCGGAGACGCACGATGCGGGTGACCGGCTTGGCAACAGCGTTGCCGCCACGGTCGTCGAGGGACGCGTATGCGCTGACCTCGACCGCGTCGAGCTCCACGAGGTTACCGAGGATCTTGACCGAGCCGAGCACGTTCTTGGCCGAAGCCTGACGAAGCTCGGTGGCGCCGCTTGCAAGCGTGCGACCGATCTTCGAGTTGACCGTCTCGCTGGTGGATTCCATCACGCCGACGTGGAGGATCGAGACCGTAGAGAGGTCCGGAACCTCGTTCAGCTGGACGAGATTGCCCGTGAGCGGCTTGAGCTGCTTGTTGATGTTGTCGATCAAGCCGTCACTGCTGTCGGTGCCGTTCAGCGTGTCCATCAGGGAGTCGAGCGCTGCGGCTGCCCCTGCGTTCAACTGAAGAGCGTTGAGGCGCACGTCGACCGACGCGAGCGAGCTGAAGGCCTTCGTCGTGGCGGTCGTTGCCGTGTGCCACGCCGAGGTCTTCTGCGTGCCGATGCCGACGTCGATGATCGGCTTGCTCGCATCCGGAAGAGCGATGCGGGCGATCTGGTTGTTGCTCGTGAGCGCCTTGGCCGCGCTGGTGTGCACGGTGTCGGTGCTGCTCGTGCTGGCCTGGCGAGCCTTGAACGCGCTCGCGTCGCCACCGGAAAGAACGCTGGCGAGGATCGGGGTGAGAGAGCCGCTGTACACCTGTGCGACTGCGTCACCCTTGACCGGGTTCTTGGCGGTCTTGATCCACTGACCGAGGGCGCTCGAGTAGGAGATCCGCTCGTTCAGGTGCGCCAGCGTCGAAAGCGGGGTGTTCTCGAGAAGCGGCATATCCACCTTCAACTGGAGCGACTGGGCCAACGAGTTGGCCGTGTAGTTCGTAAGCGATACCGTCGATGCTGCACCTGCGCCGGTCCCCGCAGCGACAAGCATGGTCAACGCGACCATGAAAGCCGCCGCGCTACGACGGACCATCCTGAGATTTCCCTTCATATCCCGCCCCTCCTTCGGAGCTAGTGCCTCTTACCCGTTGGTCCCTGGCCCACCGCCGGAACCTAGCCCATGTATTCGGGCTCTTCCTTAAGACTTCCTCCGAGACATTTCAGAACTTCGTGCATCCCCAGGCGGTTCGGGCCTCGGAGGAACCCTGCCCTCACCCTGGTCACTAGCCAAAACGAACTAGACAGGGGGAGGTGACGGCAGTATGACCGCTTTCCTAAGGTTTTGCCATGGCGAGGCAAAATTTTTCTGCAAGGCCGGCATCCGCGTGCTCGGTTTCAGAGTGTTTGGACCGAATCGTTCTTATCGGGATGGAGCGGCGGGAAGGAAGCGCGAGCCGGAGAGGCCCGGCGACTAGAGGCTGAGGCTGGGAATGGCGAGGGGACTCGAGGAAGTGGAGATGCCGAGGGTCTCGAGGAACGGCTCGACGATCTCCTCGACCTTCTCGTCGAGGTTGGTTCCGTCCACGTCCGGAAGAATTCCGGTGTCGGTCTTTGGCGGCGTGACGGTCTTCGGTGCGGTCACGGCGGGAGGCGATGCGGGCACCGACGGCTTGGTCACCGAGGGCTTCGTAACCGAGGGCTTCGTAACCGCCGGGATCTTCGCCTTGCAGGCGCAGTCCACGCCACCCGGCGTCCCCGGGGGGACCTGTGCCGGAGGAATGAGCACGTCCACGGGGCACGGACACCCGCCGAGCACTCCCGCGGCGCGATCCTGGACGAGTATCAGCAGGTCCATCGACGACCTGGCGGCCGGCCGAGCTGCCGGCGGCAGCGCGGCCTCGACGGATTCGAGTGAGGCCCGTTGGGCCCGCGCGAACCCGATCAGCGGCTCGAGCAAAGAGGGATCCTTCGTCTTGCGAAACTCCGAAAGCAGGGCTCGGCTCGCCGCCCGCACCAGCTCGTCCATGTCTTCCAGCGCGATCACGAAGGGTGAGGCGCGAACGACGCGTCGCTCGGTAAGAATCGTGATCTCGTCGAGGCGTTCCCTTGCGTAGTCCAGTTGTCTCGTCGCCTTGTCCTTCGCGCCGAACGTCAGCTTCAGTGCCACGTCCTCGCCGAACTGCTCGATGCCGTAAAGCCTGTCCCCGGGCACGGCCCGTTGAGAGGCGGCGAACACCGAACCACCGGTCAGGAGCATCGCCGCCGCCGCGCCCATAGCCACCATCGTCCGCATCCTCCGGCGCATTCGTGTATTTCGTTCCGCGACGGAAGATCGGATCCGGGTTCCCAAAGGCAGCCGCACCACCACCCCTGCGGGGGCTTCCCCGAGCAGGCGAGTCCGAAGGGTGTCGCGAAACGCCGGGTTGGGGCCGGCCGTGACCGGGCCGTTGGCCTCCAGGGCACGAGCCAGGGCGCCCAGCCGGGCCAGCTCCTGGTCGTCGAAGCCCGAGGCGCCGCTCAGCAGCTCCTCGAACTTCTCGAAATCCTCCGTTTGCCTGCTCATGATCGTCTCTTAAAACAACGAGCTTGTCCGCTCCGGGTATCGTTGGACGGCAGGTGGTTTTTCACCTGATTCGAACTTACTAGCCATGGCGCCTAGTCCCCCTCTTCAACTATCACAAGTTTATACAAAGCCTTGACTGCCCGGTATTGGAGGGCCTTGATTGCCCCATCGCTCTTTCCCATCGCGACGGCCGTCTCCGCCACGGAGTACCCCTGGAGGAACCGCCAATAGATTACCTCCTGCTGTTCGGACCCCAGGAGCTTGATGGCCCGGTAGAGATCGGTGTGGGACACGCGCGACAAGGCCTCATCCTCGGCGTCCACCGCGTCGGCACTCGGGGAGGCTTCGGCTCCTACGACTTCCAGGCGAAAGCGGCCGGACTTGAAATGGTCCAGAACGAGATTTCGAGCGATGGTCAGGAACCAGGCCCCGACGTCCCGGCCTTGCCACGTGAAGCCCTTGATCTTGCGCAGGGCCCTGAGAAATACCTCAGAAGTGATGTCCTCGGCCAATGCAGAGTCGCCGGAAACGCGATAGAGAACGAACCGATAGACCCGGTCTACATATCGGTCGTAGAGCGAGGCGAAGGCCTCCGCATCGCCCTCTCGCGCGCGATCGACGAGGACTATTACCTCGTCCTCGCCGGCGCTGACCCCTTCGGTGTTCTCGGCCCTGACGTCGATAGCACTCATGGCTCCGCTCCGGGTATCGACCCGGCCGAACATCGGCTTCACGGTAAAGCGCGCCATCTCACCTGGCCCATCCGGACTATCTGTTGACGATCTGCTGGATCAGCACCGAGGTCACGAGAGCCAGCAGGATGACGACGAGCACTACAGCGGTCCCGCGACGCAATGTGCCTTCCCCCAAGCAGTTGGTGCTAAGCAAAAGGATAAGGACAGCTTAAGGCCGTTCTCAAGGGACGCCAGTCCCATCCGAAATAAATTTCGGGGTGCCGGCGCTGAAACGGACATTCAGGCAGTTTGAAACCAGCCGGACGGGCCGCGCAGGAAACCTTTGGCCCCACTGCGTAGTTATCCAGGCGAGGGTAGCGCGAAAAGTGTTGTGGCCCCAGGAATGACGTTCCTTCGGGGACCAGGGATGAAGGGTCTGGCAACTGCGCGGCCCCCGATATCGCGGCCGATCGAAAGGGCGAGCCGAAAGGCTCGCCTTTTTGATCGAGCGAATGCGCCTATCTGATGTCTACGTCGGCCAGCTCGAGGCAAAGTGCGTGGATCTGACGCTCGAGAGTCTCGACACCGTCGACCTTGCCAACACAAAGGCTGACGCCGGCCTGCGCCGCGGCCTCCAGCAGGAAATCGTCGAGATATGCCGTGTAGAGAATCACCGGGATCGCCGACGAGACCTCTCGAATGCGGCGGGTCGCCGCGAGGCCGTCCATTCCCGGCATCTTGTAATCCATGACCACCACGTCGGGGTCGGCCGCTGCGAATTTCCGCAGCGCCTCATCTCCCCCCGCGGCTTCGGCTACGACCTTGAAACCGTCGAGCTCCAACATCGTGGTGAGCATCGTGCGGACGTGGTCGGTGTCATCGACCACCATGACGCGAACTGATGCCGTGCCTTGCTTCCCCATGCGACCTCCAGAGCGCCGCCCCGTTCGCGTCCCCTCGTGGGTAAAGTCTTCGTCAGCCTGCTCCCCGGGCTTTACATCTCAAGGAGGAAAAAAGCTCTTGCATTGATCCGGTGCTTCGCCGGACTTCGACCCGTTATCCGGTTTGCACCCGCCGGCATTTCAGGTCCCCGCAGGTGCCGCGAGCAGGCGTTCCAGGCAATACTCACGCTGCTCGCGTAGGAACGATACGAGGCGCGCCGGGCTGGATGCGTGCGGTCGCACGTCGAGTTCGAGCGTGATGGTGCCGGAGTACCCGTCGGCGCTCAATTGCCCCAGCAAGGATCCAATGGGCAGGACTCCCTGCGTCAGCGGGGCGTGGCTGTCGCTGCCGGTTCCGAGGTTATTGGACAGGTGAATATGGACGATACGGTCTTGCAGCTCGCGAGCCGCGCTCAGCACGTCGACGCCGCTGACACCACAGTGCGATGTGTCGAGCACGACGAAGGGATAGCGTTTCATGTGCTCGATGCTGATGGCCGAATAGAAGGGAACCGCCAGACCACGGCGCCCCACGGCGAACATGTTCTCGATGGCGATCGTCGTTTCTTCGGCGGTGACGAATTCTTCGAGCTCCGACTTCAGCCATCGTGTGTATCCGCGTTGCCACTGGAAGGGCGGATGGGCGACGACGAGTGGCGCCCCGATCTCTTGCGCGAGCGCGGTGGAGCGCCGGATCTTCTCCAGGGGATTGACGCTGAAGACGCGCGCGAGCGCCAGCAGGAACGGGGCATGGATCGCAGCGGGCCGGACGCCGTTCTGCTCGCAGATGGCACGGAGCTCGACCGGATCTTGCGCTTCCCTCTCGCCGGTGACCATGATCTCAGCCTGGGTAAAGCCGGCGGCCGCGATGGCCTCGAGCGTCTGCCGGATCGGCAGCATGTAGAACGGGCCGGTGGAGCAGAGCAGGGTCGGCGGCAAGGGATTCCTTCTGTCGGCGTCGAAGGAGTCATCTTAGCCGGGCCTCATCCCGAACCTCGGTCCGGGCAGACCCGGAGCCTGCCTCGGCTCGTTGGTGCAGGTGTGAGCGTTACGCTGGGCGCGCTGCAACGAGCAGGTGGAGGCAACGGATGACGACGCGGGCGACCAAGCCGTCGGTGACGACGGCCACAGCAATAGATGCGCTCGGTGAAACCGGTGCGAGCACTGCGCCGGGTCCGCCGGCCGGTACTGCACGGCTGCGCGTTGCACCGTGGCGCCTCCGGCTTCGACGCTTGTTGGGCCCGGTCGGGCGATTGTCATGGCCCAGGCGGATTGCGCTCGTCGTTGCGCTGACGGTGCTCGCTACCACCCTGCGGATCTATCTCGGCCCGGCGTCGCTCGAAGGCCAGCCGCCCCTGCAGACAGCCTTTCTTTACGATCGCGATGGAGTGCCGATCGCAGAGTTGAGCGCGGAGGAGAACCGGGTAGTCGTTCCGATTTCGCAGATTCCCAAGGTGGTTCAGGACGCCTTTGTGGCGGCGGAGGACGCCCGCTTCTGGTCGCACCCGGGCGTCGACCCTCTTGCGATCGCCCGCGCCGTGACCGATCACATTCGAGGTTACACGCGTGGGGCCTCGACGATCACCCAGCAATACGTCAAGAACACCTTCGTCGGAAGCGAACACACGCTTTCGCGCAAGGTGCGTGAGGCCGTCATGGCAGTACGAATCGACCGGCGGTACTCGAAGCGCGAGATCCTCGGCGCCTATCTCAACTCCATCTATCTCGGGGAGGGAGCTTACGGAGTGGAGGCCGCAAGCCGCCTGTACTACGACAAGCCTGTATCCAAGATGACGCTCGGCGAGGCGGCCACACTTGCAGGTTTGACGGTCGCGCCCTCTTGGTACTCCCCGCGCGTGAATCCGAAGGGGGCGCGCCTCCGGCGCGACTACGTGCTCGCGCGGATGGCTCGCCTGGGTCTCATTCCGCCGGAGGCCGAGGTTCGTTCGAAGGCGCTGGCGACCGTGATTGCTCCGAGGCGGCCCAAGCCGGTCGTCGCTCCGATGTTCGTCGATTGGGTCCGCGCGGAGATCGCGAAGGAGTTTGGGGAGGACGTGTTGTATCGCGGTGGGCTGAAGGTCCAGACCTCACTTGATACCGGCGCGCAGCGAGCGGCGGAGGAAGCGGTGGCCGAATTGCTCGGCAGACCGGACGACCCCGAGGTCGCCGTCGTCTCGATGGATATCGCGAGCGGAGAGATCCGTGCAATGGTTGGAGGACGGAACAAGCGGCCCGGTGACCTGAACCTCGCGACTAGGGCGCGCCAGACCGGCAGCGCGTTCAAACCATTCGTCCTCGCCACCGCGCTGAAGAAGGGCATGACGCTGGACGATGTGTATCCGGCTCCCGGATCCATGAGGCTCAAGGTCGGTGACGTTGTCTGGCCCGTCGGCAATTTCGACCGGCGCGGCTATGGCTCCCTTTCACTGCGCAGCGCGACGGCCTACAGCGTGAACACCGTGTACGCGCAACTCATCCGCGACGTGGGCACCTCTGCCGTGATCGAGACCGCCGAGGGGATGGGCATTCGATCGAAGCTCACGACGCAGCCGGCTCTTGCGCTGGGCGTGTCGGGGACCTCCGCGATCGAGATGGCGGCGGCATATTCCGTCTTCGGAAACGACGGTCTGCTTGCGCGCCCGACGGGTCTTCGCAAGGTTGAGTCCCGCGGAGGCAAGCTGCTCTTCGAAGGTCCGCGCGAACCGAAGGTTGCCCTTCCTCCGCAGATCGCTTCACGGGTTGAAGAGGCCCTGCGCGCCGTCGTGCGCTCCGGGACGGGCACCACGGCGCGACTGTCCTCGTTCGAGGCGTACGGCAAGACCGGAACGACCGACGACCACAAGGACGCGTGGTTCGTCGGCTATGCCGGGGGATACGTGACGGCGGTGTGGGTCGGCTACCCGATTCCGAAGGCGATGACCAACGTCCACGGAATCAAGGTCACGGGGAATTCGTTCCCTGCGCGCATCTGGGTTCGCGTCATGGAGCGCTTGCTGACCGGGGATGGTGACCTCTCCCCGGACGGCCCCGTCGATCGCCCGCGCGGGCGCACGAGTCAGCGCCCCGTCGCGCCGCGCCCGTCGCCCACGCACCGGCCCTCACAAGCTCCCGCTCCTTCACCATCGCCCACCGGCGGGGTCTTGCCGATTCCCCTTCCGACGCTCGGCTGACAGGAGCGGGAAACTAATCCGGCGCCGGAGGGGGCCGGCGCCGGATGGGGCCGCTCGCCGGGGATGGGGGGACCCGGCGGTCGGGGTTGGGTCTATGGGGTTGTGACTGCCTCTTGACGGATGGCTACAGGCCGATCGCTTGTCCCGTCGATGGATCGACGTCCTTTGCGTCGAGTCCGACGAGCTGCACGAGCAGCGACACGGTGCGCGGAGCGGCCACCGGGACGGGCTTCGGTGCTGCCGGGCGGGCGGCGGCACGGGCCGCCGGACGGGTCGGCGCCGGAGCCGTGCTCCTAGCTGTGATGGTCCTAGGGGTTGTGGTGGTCCTCGGGGCGCTCACGCGCGGCCGCGGTGCTGCGGCGGTGGAAGCGCGCTGCACGAAGACCGCGGTCACGTAAATCGTGCCGCTCTTGATCACGACGCCGACGCCGACTTGGTTGTACTCGCGGTCGAGGATGTTCGCGCGGTGCCCCGGAGAGTTCATGAATGCCTGGTGGAGGTCGTTGACGGTTCCGCCCATACCGACGTTCTCACCGATGACGGTCCAGCCGGACACCTCCCTGCCGAGGTTGTCGTTGTGCCAGATCGTCCCCTTGTCCGCCATGCGTTGGCTGTGCCGGCGCGCGACGGTGACGAGGTCGTTGTAGGTAGCGAGCGAGTGAATGCCCCGCGAGGAACGTTCCTGGTTGATCTTGCTGATGAACCGGCCTTCCTCGCTGGAGACGGCGCCTGCCGGCGCGGCCGTGAGCGTGAGGGCAGTGAAGGCGAGCGTTGTTGCGGCGAGAATTCCTGCGACCTTTTTCCCCAGCATCTGTACGGCCCCTGTTCGGGCTCCGAACAGACAACCCGCCTCTCCACTGATCTGCCTTTGTGGAGGGACGGGCTTTTTGAGGAAGCCAGTCACTCTCCCTTCGGCAACCCGGCTGACCCATCTCGGAGGGCTTGCGCCCCTGGGTCCCGTGGCTTTGCGTCCCAGCCTTTCGACTGGTTTGCCTTTGTCGGTGGAGACCGACTGTCCGACGGAACGTTTTTTTGGTTGTGGCCGGTGTATCGACCACTCAGGGTGGCGGGTTTAGGTCCGAGCAGAAAAACCGCGCGAAAACGTAGACGTTTCGCGAATGCCGGGCCTGGTTGGCGAGCGTTCGCAAGCTTTTCTTACACTCGGCAACGGATGAGCGGATTCGTAGACGTTCCCGCACGGCGCGCTCAGGCGATCCTCGAGGCAGACGTCGTCGTGGTGGGAGGCGGCTCGGCCGGACTTGCGGCGGCGATCACCGCCGCGCGCCTCGGCGCCCGGACCGCGCTTCTCGAGCGGTATGGATTTTTCGGTGGCAATGCTACGTCGGCATACGTTGGCACGATCTGCGGTCTATGGAAGGGGACGGATACCGGATTCGACCCGGTCTGCCGGGGATTCGCGCTGTCCTGGGCCGAGTCCTTGATGGCTTCGAGTGCGGCCATCGGACCGGTACCGCAAAAGCACGGCGGTGTTTTGCTCTACGTCCCGTGGGCGTACAAGCGCCTCGGGGACCGTCTGGTGGTCGGCGAGCCGAACCTCACCCCCGTGCTCCACGCCACGGTCACCGACGTTCTTCGGAACGGGCCGACGATCAGCGCCGTGGTCGTCGGTTCCAAGCGCGGGCCGCTTGCGGTATCGGGACGCGTCTTCATCGACGCGAGCGGCGACGCCGACGTGGCGTTTCACGCCGGTTGCCGGGTGGAGTCGGGGGGACCCGGCCAGACGCAGTTTCCGTCGATGCAGTTTCTCATGGAAAACATCGACGTCGAGGACGTGACCGAGTATTTCGCCATCATGAACCGGCTGAACGAGCTGCTGTCGACGGCCGGAGCATTGCCCGAATGGGGGCTCTCCCGCAGCGGGGGAGCCGTCTTCCCGACCCTCCGGCCGCGCGAGGCCATTGCGGCGATGACGCGTGTGAGCATCGACGGACGTGCACCGGATATGACCGATCCCCTCGAGGCGACCGCGGCCGAGATTGCGGGGCGCGACGAGGCGGAGAAGGCGTCGCGCTTCCTCGTCGCGAACTTGCCGGGATTCGCCGAAGCATTCCTCGTCGATACTCCGACGCAACTCGGCGTTCGAGAAACACGCCGCGTCGTCGGCGACTATCTCATGACGGGCGATGACGTGCTCGGTGCGGCTCGGTTCGACGATGCCATCGGCTGCGGGGCCTGGCCGCAGGAATTTCATGTGACCGGCACGGGCACGGAGTACGTCTATCTCGAGCAAGGCTCCTACTACCAGATGCCTTTCCGTTCGCTGATTGCCGCCGATGCCGATAACCTGCTCGTCGCCGGCCGCTGCATCTCGGCGACCCACGAGGCCTTGGCTTCGACGCGAGTGATCGCGCCGAGCATGGTGCAGGGGGAGGCCGCCGGTGCCGCGGCGGCCCTTGCGGTACAGAAGGGTCTCATGGTGCGTTCGGTCGATGTGGAAGAGTTGCAACGCGTCCTAGAAGTACGCGGTGCGTTTCTTGGCTAGGCGGCTCGCCGGATGAGCCCAACGGGGGATCGGAGATGAATCTTGCGGACCTGCTCCGCGAATCGGCCGGCCGAACGCCGGAGAAGGCCGCGATCCTCTTTCAGGGGCAGCCGATCAAGTACGCGGAGCTCGACCGCGAAGCCGACCGGGTGGCCGCGGGCCTCGCGGCGCTGGGAGTGAATCCGGGGGACCGGGTTGCGGTTCTGGTGCACAACGTGCCGCATTTCATATACGCGTTCTACGGACTCTTGCGGGCGGGCGCGGTCATGGTGCCGCTCAACACGATGTTCACAGGCGATGAGATCGCGTACATCCTCTCCGACTCCGGCGCCTGCGCCGTCGTGGTCGCCGAGCCCTTCGCCGGCGTTCTCGACGGTGTTCGCGAGATGCTTCCGGCGTTGGAGCATGTCATCGTTGTGGGAAGCCACGCTCCCACCGGTGCGATGACATGGGAGCAACTTGTCGGACGCGGCCGTATGCCGATCGACGTGACGAGAGTCGACGACGATCTCGCGGTGCTCGGATACACGAGCGGGATCACGGGCCGCCCAAAGGGAGCGATGCTCAGTCACCGCAATCTCATCTCAAATCTCGATCAGATGGCACAGACCCCGCAGCTGGCCGAGAGCGAGAACGACGTCATTCTCTTGGTACTCCCGTTGTTTCACATCTATGCCTTGAACGTCATTCTCGGGGTCACTTTGCGAGTGGGGGCAACGGCCGTGCTCATGGAGCGGTTCGATCCCGTGGCGTCCCTCGAAGCTTGTGAGAGATACGCGGTGACGGTGTTGTTCGGCGCGCCGCCGATGTTCATCGCCTGGCTCAACACGCCCGGAGTCGAGCGATACGATTTGTCCAAGGTGCGGATCGCGGTCTCCGGCGCCGCCCCGCTCCCTGCGGCCGTGCTCGACGAGTTCCGGCGCCGCCTCGGCATCACGATCTGGGAGGGATATGGACTCACCGAAACGGCCCCGGCAGTCACGTCGAACGTCATGGGAGCGGTTGCCAAGCCCGGCTCGATCGGACGTCCTCTCCCCGGGGTGGAGGTTCGCATAGTCGACGAGGAGGGGGACGACGTCGAAGACGGCGATCCCGGAGAGATCGTCGTGCGCGGTGACAACGTGTTCCGCGGCTACTGGAACGCTGCCGAACAGACGGATGCCGTGTTCCGTGACGGCTGGTTCCGAACCGGCGACATCGGGTACGTGGATCAGGACGGCTACATCTTTCTCGTCGACCGTAGCAAGGATCTCATCATCGTCTCCGGGTTCAACGTGTATCCGCGCGAAATCGAGGAGGTGCTGGCTCGACACCCGAAGGTCGCCGAGGCTGCAGTTGTGGGAACTGCTCACCCCTACACGGGTGAGGCGGTGAAAGCCGTCTGCGTTCTGCGCCCGGGGGAAGCGGCAACGGAAGAGGAGATCATCGACTTCTGCAGGCGTTCGCTGGCTCGGTTCAAGTGTCCGCAAAGTGTGGAGTTCGTTTCCGAACTCCCACGGCATGTGACCGGGAAGGTTCTCAGGCGGCTGCTTAGAAGCGGGCCGCCCGAGGCCGCGAGCGCCTGATTTGTACGGGGGAGATTTGTCGTTCCGGCTTCCCCGATGCTCGATGAGGCGCCGGTAGAGTAGCCATAGTGGCCATCTTTCCCGTCATCGCAGCGATCGTTTCCGGGGTCTTCGCCGGGATGCTTATCCAGCGCTGGGCTCGCGGCAGGCGGCCGGCCGAGCTGGCTTGGGGAGTCGCTCTCGCCATGTATGCGCTTGCCTCGCTCATCGTCGCCGTGGGCGTGAGTCAAGGATGGGACGCAACGCTGTTCAAGGGTTACTGGCTGTTCGGCGCGATGCTCAACGTGCCGTACCTTGCGCTCGGCAGCGTCGCTCTGCTCGGAAACCGCGTCGCGACGGCGCTTGCGGGATTCGCCGTCGCTGCGGCGACGCTCTTCGCGATCGGGGTGGTGGCCACCGCCGACGCGAGTCGAGAGGCATTCGTGCAGCACGGAAAGGTGAAAGACGCATGCCCCCACTCACCGCTCGTCCCGGAGCAACCGCGCTACGACATCCCCCGCGGCAAGTGTGTTTGGGGGGACGGATCAACCGTAGGCAGGCTCGGCAGCGTATACAGCATCCCGCCGTACCTCGTCGTCGTCGGGATCGCCATGGCGACGTCGCGACGTCGCGGGACCGTTGCCGCTGCTCCCAACCGGGCTCGCGGTAACTGGCTGATCGTGGCGGGCGCGACGGTCGTCGCCGTCGGGGGCTCGGCCATCGCCCGGCTCGGCCGGGGTGCACCCTTCAGCATCGCCCTGGCCTTGGGCGCGGTCATCATGTTCGCCGGCTTCCTTGTGGCCTCCCATCCGTCGCCCCAGAAGGAAGATGAGGTACCGGCGTGACCGGAGGCCCGGTGACGCTGTACGTCCGAGCCGGCTGCCCCCTCTGCGACACGGCACGCCGGCACCTGGAAAGTTTGGGACTGGAGTTTGAGGAGATCGATGTCGACGCCGAGCCCGCCTTGGCCCGGGAATTCGGAGAACGCCTCCCGGTCGTTGCCCACCGCGGCCTCGTGATCGCCGAGGGCGAGGTCGATCCCGAACGTCTCCGGCGCGTCTCCGGGGCGTGACCCGCCGCGGACCTCGCGGTGGCGGCGATACTCTTTAGGCCATGCGCGTTTTAGTCGTCGAAGACGAGTTCGCAATTGCGAAGCCTCTTCGGTCCGGGCTCGAGCGAGAGGGATATCTCGTGTCGGTCGCCGAGACCGGGGAACAGGCGCTCGCGCTCACTCGAACGTGGAAACCCGACGTCGTTCTGCTCGATCTCATGCTGCCGGACACCGACGGCCGGGAGGTTGCCAAGGAGATCAGGTCGTTCTCGGGCGTTCCTATCATCATGGTGACTGCCAGGGCCGGCGAATCCGACCGCATCGTGGGTCTGGAAATCGGCGCCGACGATTACGTCACCAAGCCGTATTCCCTGGCCGAGCTGGTGGCCCGCATTCGCGCCGTCACGCGCCGGGCCAAGGGCGCGACCGGACCGCCGAGCGCAGGTGCGCTGGCTTACAAGGATCTCACGCTCGACACAGGCACGTATCGGGTATTTCGCAACGACGAGCCTCTGTCGCTTTCCCAAAAGGAATTCGAGATCCTTCGGATGCTCATGGAGCATCCGGGGACGGTCATCTCCCGCGCCGATCTCGTGCACGGCGTGTGGAACCTTCCCCTTTACGAAGGGTCGAAGACGCTCGACGTTCACATCAGCTGGCTTCGACGGAAGCTCGGAGACGATGCCGCGCGACCTCAGTACATCGAGACGGTTCGCGGCGTGGGCTTCCGTCTCGTGGACTGATATGGCCCTGCGCCGGGGCGGGCTGCGGCGGCGCCTCGTCCTCGCGTTCGGTGCTTTTGCCATGACACTGATCGCGGCCACGCTCTTGCCGCTCGGGTTTGTGATCAACGGAAGCCACTTTTCCGAGTACACGAGCCGTCTCGAGCGGCAGGCTCGCTCGGCCGTCCCCGAGCTGGGTGACACTCTGCAAGCCCCGGCCGTGCTCGCAGGGCGTTTCCCGGTTGGCGGCGAGGTACACGCCTTGCTCCTCAGCAGGCTCGGACAGGCTTTGACCCTGCCGCGAGATCCCGGTGCCTTTCCGCCGGTGGCGTTGGAGAGCCGAGAGGTGCGGGTGGCGCTCGGGGGGCAAGCGGCGTCGAGGGCGACCACGCTGGCGGACGAGCGCCGTGTGCTCGTTGCCGCTCCGGTAGCGCGGGGCGGCCGGGTATCTGCGGTGCTGTGGCTTTCGGCTCCGCTCGGCCCCGTCGACGACCTGAACGGGCGGACATGGGCCGCGCTCGGCACGATCGGGGCGGCCGCGATTGTTCTCGCCATCGTTGTTGCGATGGCGGTGTCGCGCCAGATTGCTCGCCGGCTCGAGATGGTCGCCGCAGGTGCGGAGCGGTTCGCCGAAGGCCGGCTCGCCGAACCGATTCGCGTGCGCGGTGACGACGAGATCGCGCAACTCGGCTCACGTTTGAACGAGATGGCCGTGCGTATTGAGCGGAGCGTGGCGGTCGAGCGCGACTTCGTGAGCGCGGCATCGCATCAGCTCCGCACGCCCCTCACGGCGATCAAGATCAGGCTCGAGGAACTTGGGGTGCTGACGGGTGGCGACGCCACGGCGCACGAATACGTGGACGAGATGACCCAGGAGGTGGATCGCCTGACGAATATCGCATCGGGTTTGCTCCGGCTGGCCGAGGTCGAAGGGGCGCCCGAGCCCGAGGCCGTTCCGGCTCACGAGGCCGTCGCTCAAGCCATCGACCGGCTGCGGCCGCTCGCGCGCAAGCAGGAGGTCGAGTTGGTGCTCGAAGATCGGGCCGCCGGCGTCGCGGTGGTGGCTCCCGAAGGCGCGTTCCAGGAGGTCGTCTTCAACGTCCTCGACAATGCGGTGAAGTACTCGAGCCCCGGGACCAAGGTGGAGATAAGTCTCGACCGCGAAGAGGGTTTGCTGGTGGTTACGGCCGCCGATCGTGGTGCCGGTGTGACCCAGGAGGAAGCGCGGCGCGCCTTCGAGCCCTTTTACCGGGCACGGCGGCTTCGAAGCGCTTCGGGATCGGGGCTCGGGCTGGCCATCGGGGCCAGGCTCTGCCGTGCCGCAGGGGCGACGATTTCTCTGGCTCCGAGACCGGACGGAGGCACTCTCGCAGAGATCCGATGGCCGATTGCCCGACCGGAGTCCCATGGCGTTGGGTGATCCCTGGCTGCGTATTTAGCCGTTCCTTAAGGTTCCCTTTGTGCTCATCTCCAGCACTTTGGGGCTATGGTTAGGCCATCGCGTTGAGGTGACCTCTCCGCCCCCACGCAACATGGGAGGGGTCGCCGGCGTGCCTCAGGGCCCCTGTCCCCAGGGGCCCTGCCCGATTCACGGACCTGTTTACGCAGGTCAGCGGTCAGATCAGCCAACCCGGGCCCAGGCAGGCAGGGGATCCAGAGGTTTGAGAATGTGCTCACAAGCATCTAGAATCAAGGCAGATCAAGCGTGTTCGAGATCCCCGCTGGAGAGGCAAATTCGGTGAGAGAGCGCGCCATTCCGGAGGCCACGGTCGCCAGGCTGCCGCTGTATTTGCGGTCGCTAATCGAGATGACCGAGCGGGGGATGCACACCGTCTCGAGTGAGGGGCTGGCCGAGGCGGCCGGGGTCAACTCCGCGAAAGTCCGCAAGGACCTGTCATATCTCGGTTCATATGGAACGCGCGGCGTCGGCTACGACGTCGAGTACCTTATCTACCAGATCTCCCGGGAGCTCGGGCTTACGCAGGACTGGAATTGCGTGATCGTCGGGGTCGGAAACCTCGGCCATGCCCTGGCAAACTATCGCGGGTTCTCGGAGCGCGGGTTTCGGGTGGCGGCGTTGGTCGATGCGGACGAGCGCAAGATCGGCGAGAAGGTCGGCGACTTGCACATCGAGGATTTCGAGGAGCTCGAGCGGATTGCCAAGGAGCGTCAGATCTCGATCGGCATCGTCGCGACGCCGGCGGCAGCGGCCCAGGAAGCCGCCGACCGCCTTGTGGCGGCCGGGGTCAAGAGCATTCTGAACTTTGCCCCAGCCGTGATCTCGGTGCCCGACGACGTATCGCTGCGCAAGGTCGATCTGTCGATCGAGTTGCAGATCCTGTCCTTCTACGAGCAGCGCAAGACCGCGCTGGACTCCTTGCGCCGGGGAAAGCGTCTCACGGCTAGCGCCGCCAAGAGCACGCGGCCGTGACGACCGGCTATCCGGCGATCCTCGTCCTCGACGGACGCCTCGGGGTCGTCGTCGGGGGCGGAAAGATCGCCGACAGAAAAGTGCAGACTCTTCTAGACGCCGGGGCGCAGGTACGCATCGTCTCAACCGACTTGACGGCAAAGCTACGCAAACAGGCGCGGGACGGCGTTATCGAGGTTATCGAGCGCGCGTACGAGCGCGGCGATCTCAAAGGAGCCGCGGTGGCGATCGCAGCAACGAACGACAGCCACGTGAATCACGAGGTTTACGCAGAAGCGATGGACCAGGGGATCCCCGTGAACGTGGTGGACGACGTGCCGTACTGCACATTCATCGCTCCGTCTATTGTCCGACGGGGAGATCTCCTGATCGCGATCTCTACCGGCGGCCGGGCACCGGCGCTGGCCGTTCGCTTGCGCGAGCGGCTCGAGCGAGAGATCGGATCGGAGTACGGCGAGATGATCGCGCTCCTCGGCGACCTTCGCGACCATGTGACGGTGCCGGGTGATGAGGACGAGCGCCGGGAGCGCTGGTACCGTGTCGTGGATTCCGATGTCTTCGATCTCGTGAGGTCGGGACGGATGGACGAAGCGCGCGAGCGCGCCCGAGCGCTCCTGACCGAGTGATGGCTCTGCTGGCCGTCGGCCTCAGCTACAGGGCGGTATCGCTCGACCTCTTGGAGCGGTTCGCTTTTGCGCCCGACGCGTTGCCCAAGGGCCTTCATCGGTTGTCCCATCACGAGGATGTTGCCGAGGGCGTCATCCTGTCCACCTGCAATCGCGTCGAGGTGTACGCCTGCGTTGCCGGCTATCACGCTGGGTTCGGCGCCCTTCGCCAATTCTTGGTGGAGACGAGCAACGTGCCGGCCGACGATTTCGCACCGGCGCTGTACTCGCTCTACGAAGCCGACGCGGTGCGTCACCTGTTCGGTGTTGCCGGGGGTATCGATTCCATGGTTGTGGGCGAGCCTCAGATCCTGTCCCAGGTGCGAGAGGCATTCCGGATCGCCGCCGACGAAGGGTCGGCGGGGCCAATTCTCTCGGCGCTGTTTCGCGGGGCCATAAAGACCGGCCGGCGAGCCCGGTCCGAAACCGAAATCGCTCGGGGCGGGTCGACGTTCGCATCGGCTGCGCTGGAAATCGCCCGAACAGAGATCGGCGAGTTGAAGGGTGCCACCGTGCTAGTCGTCGGAGCCGGAAAGATGAGCGAGCTTGCGGCGCGAGCGCACGCTCGCGAGGGTGCAACGGTCTTGGTTGCGAATCGCACCTACGCGCGGGCCGAGTCGATGGCTGCACGCGTAGGTGGGAGGGCCGTACCTTTTTCCGAACTCGGGACGGCGATCGTCCGCGCGGATGTTGTGCTGGCTTCGACCGGCGCGTCCGATCACGTCATCACAGTGGAAGCGATCGCCGGGGCAATGGCCGACCGGCCGAAGCGTAGCCTTCTTCTCCTCGACCTTGGCGTCCCGAGGGACATCGAGCCGGCATGCGCCGAGGTTCCGGGCGTCGTGGTCCGTGATCTGGATGCGTTGCGGGAAGCCCTGCGACCGACCGGCGAGCAATTGGCGGAGATCGAGCGCGTGCGTGCGATTTTGGCGGAGGAATCGTCGAAGTTCTTGGACTGGCAGCGTTGGCGACGGCTGTCGCCGCTGATGAACAGCCTCCAGAAGCGCGCCGAGGCTCTGCGGGTCGGCGAGCTTCGGCGCGCCTCGGTAAAGTTGTCCGGGCTCGAAACGGACGAGCGGGAGGCCGTGGAAGCTCTGACCCGTGCCATCGTCGCCAAACTGCTGCACGGTCCCGTCACCTCGGTGAAGGCCGCGGCCGGGTCTGCGGACGGCGAGGCGCTTGCGGGGGCGCTTCGCGAACTCTTTGGGCTCGAAGACTGATGCCGAGGACCGTTCTTCGCATCGGGACGCGCAGCAGCGCGTTGGCGCTGGCTCAGGCGGAGATAGTGCGCCGCGCGATCAACGAGGTTCTCCCCAAGCGAAGCTTCGAGCTCGTGCCGGTCCATGCCGAAGGCGATCGTATCGAGGGGCAGCTTCCTGCAGGAGGTAAGGGCCTCTTTGTCGCCGACATCCAGAACGCGATCGTCGCCGGCCAGATCGATCTTGCCGTTCACAGCGCCAAAGACCTGCCGGCCAACACTCCGGACGGCGTGGCGCTCGCGGCGATCACCGAGCGGGAGGATCCGCGTGACGCTTTGCTGACGCGGCACGGCGCCGCTCTTGAACGACTCGAGCCGGGTACGTCGTTCGGTACGTCGTCGTTGCGCCGAGCAGCGCAACTGCTTGCCTTTCGGCGCGGGTTCGTGCCGGTCCCGATCCGGGGCAACGTCGACACTCGCCTGCGCAAGCTGTCGCAAGGCGAAGTCATGGCACTCGTGGTGGCGCTCGCCGGGTTGCGACGCCTGGGAAAGGATCAGCGTGTCGTTCAGATCTTTCCGCCGAGCGTGATGATGCCGGCACCCGGACAAGGTGCTCTGGCCGTGGAATGCCGCGCGGGAGACAAGGAGATGTGCGCGGCGCTTGCCCAAATCGAGGACCCGGCTGCCCGGACTGCGTTCGAGGCCGAGCGGGCGCTTATGGTGGCCCTCGGAGGAGACTGTGCCCTGCCCTTGGGTGCGCTGGCGACGGTTGCAGCCGGAAGCAGGGTGCGCCTTCGCGGCATGGTGGCGACCACCGACGGCAAACGGATCCTGCGCGACGAAGAAACCGGCGAGGATCCGCTGGCCGTTGCCGGCATTCTTGCAAAGCGGATGATCGATTCAGGCGCGGCCGACATCATTGCCGCAGCCGCCGAACAGGCGTGACCCGCGCTCGCGCTACGGGAACGGTGGTCCTCGTCGGTGCCGGACCCGGAGATCCCGGCTTGATGACGTTGCGAGGGCTGGCCGCGTTGCGCACAGCCGACGCCGTCGTTTACGACCGTCTCGTGGCTGAGGAGATCGTCGGTGCGGCGCCACCCAATGCCGAGCTGATTTATGCGGGGAAGGCCCCGCGCCGCCACGCGATGACTCAGGACGAGATCAACGCCACTCTCGTACGCCTGGCCCGGGAGGGCAAGAGTGTCGTCAGACTCAAGGGCGGTGATCCGTTCGTTTTCGGACGCGGCGGTGAGGAGGCCGAGGCGCTTGCGGCTGCGGGGGTTCCCTTCGAGGTAGTTCCGGGGGTTACGTCGGCGATCGCCGGCCCGGGTGCAGCCGGTATCCCGGTAACCCATCGCAGCTACGCGGCGTCGTTGGCGGTCGTCACCGCCCACGAGACCCCCGGCGGAGCCGGCGAACGCGTCGACTGGGATGCGCTTGCACGGATGGACACCGTCGTGTTGCTGATGGGCGTAGAGCGCCTGACCGGCGCCGCTCGTGCGCTGATCGAAGCCGGGCGCGACCCGGCCACCCCGGCTGCGGTCGTCGCGTCGGCGACGACTCCACGCCAGCGCACGGTGACGGCCTCGCTCGGGGAGATCGCTGCGGCGGCACGTCAAGCGGGAGTCAATCCTCCAGCCGTCACCGTAATCGGCGACGTTGTGTCGCTTCGTGAGCGGCTCGGCGGGTGGGACACGCGGCCGCTATCCGGAGTCCGGTGCCTCGTGACGCGGACACGCGAGCAGGCCGGCGAGCTTTCGGCCGTGCTGGGCGAACTGGGAGGCGATGTGGTCGAAGCCCCGGCGATCAAGGTTACGCCGCCGCGGTCGTGGTCGTCGGTGGACCGCGCCTGCGACGCGGTCGCCGGAGGACGTTACGAATGGGTGGTCTTCACCAGCGCGAACGGCGTGAGGACGATGTTCGACCGGATGGGGGAGCGCGGCCGCGACGCGCGCGCGCTTCGCGCCCGCGTCGCGGCCGTGGGGCCCGGCACGGCGGCGGCACTTGCGGCTCGGGGAGTGTTCGCCGACCTTGTTCCGGAGCGGTACACGACGGCAGACGTGGGAGCGGCTTTCCCGAACGGGGACGGCCGCGTCCTGCTCGTTCGTGCCGATGTGGCGGATCCCGGGCTGGAGGAAATCGTGGCCGGAAAGGGATGGGACTGCGAGCGTGTTCTCGCGTACCACGTCCGGCCGGTCGCTCGGCTGGCACCGGCGGTTCGACGCTCGCTCGAGGCCGGAGAGATCGACGTGCTTACCTTCGCCAGCGGGGGCACGGTTCGCGCCTTCCTTCGCATGCTCGGCGGCCCACCTCCGGGATCCTCGAAGATCGTCTGCATAGGACCCGTGACCGCCGATGCCGCGAAGCAAGCCGGCCTGCATGTAACCGCGGTGGCGCGACAGCACACGATCGCCGGACTGGCCGCTGCGGTGGTCGAGGCCGTCCGCGGCCGATAGGCTGAATCTGATGAGTTCTTTCCCGTCGTCGCGCGCGCGCCGGCTGCGTGCCTCACCGGCCGTGCGACGATTAACGGCCGAAACCACGCCGACCGCCGACCATCTCGTTCTGCCGATGTTCGTCAAGGAGTCGGTGTCCGAACCGGCTCCGGTTCCATCGATGCCGGGGTGCGTTCAGCACACCCTAGACTCGTTGCGTCGCGAGGCCGAGCGTGCCGCCGAAATCGGTATTCCCGGCGTCGTCCTGTTCGGCATCCCCGACGCGAAGGACGGCGCCGGCAGCGGTGCCGACCGTGAGGATGGCATTGTTCAGCGTGCGCTCGGAAAGTTGCGGGCGGATGTCGGCGACCGGCTCGTGCTCATTGCCGACCTGTGCCTCGACGAATACACCGACCATGGTCACTGCGGAATCCTCGACGGCGAGGGGCGCGTGGACAACGACGCGACGCTCGGGCGCTACCGGTCCATCGCCGTGTCCCAAGCTGCGGCAGGGGCGGATCTTGTCGCCCCGAGCGGAATGATGGACGGACAGGTCGGCGCGATCCGCGACGCTCTGGACACCGGCGGACACGACGGGGTCGGCATCCTCGCGTACTCGGCGAAGTACGCGTCTGCCTTTTACGGACCTTTCCGCGACGCGGCCGAATGCGCTCCCCAGTTCGGCGACCGCGCGACCTATCAGATGGACTCACCGAACGTTCGGGAGGCGCTGCGCGAAGTGGCGGCCGACCTGGACGAGGGCGCCGACATCGTGATGATCAAGCCGGCGCTGGCGTACCTCGACGTGATCAGGGCCGTGCGGGAGCACTTTGATGCCCCGCTCGCTGCGTACAGCGTGAGCGGGGAATACGCGATGGTGAAGGCGGCCGCGGCGAACGGCTGGCTCGATGAGCGGTGCGCCATGCTGGAAGTCCTCACAGCGATCGCTCGAGCGGGAGCCGATATCGTACTCACGTACTTCGCCCTCGATGCAGCGCGCGCCTTGAAGGGAGACCGATGACGATGAAGTACCGAAAGATCGGGCGGAGCGACGTCGAGGTTTCCGAACTGGGATTCGGAGTCTGGACGCTGGCC
Organism: Actinomycetota bacterium; assembly: GCA_046713235.1. Lineage (GTDB taxonomy): Bacteria > Actinomycetota > AC-67 > AC-67 > AC-67 > JBKKBZ01. The sequence goes on from JBKKBZ010000032.1 coordinate 40,984, forward strand.
GCCGGATGGTGGGGCACTTACACCGACGACGCCGCCGTGCGGCTTCTTCGCCGGGCCTTCGAGCGCGGCATCACGCTGTTCGACACGGCCCCCACCTACGGCGACGGACGGGGCGAGACGATGCTCGCCGAGGCGTTCCGAGACATCCGTGAGCGTGTCGTCTACTCGACGAAATTTGGCTACGACACCGAGCTGGACTGGAAGCCGGAAGGTCATCAGGAACGGCCGCACCGCGTCGATGCGGTGTTTTCCAGGCGAGCGGTCGAGGCGTCGCTGAAGCGACTCGAGACCGACGTCATCGACGTTCTCCAGCTCCACAACCCCCGGATGGAGCACCTGCGAAACGACGAGGCCTGGGAGCTGATGGCGTCCCTGAAGAGGGAGGGTAAGGTGCGCGCGTTCGGCATCGCGCTCGGGCCGGCGATCGGCTGGCGCGAGGAAGGGCTATGGTCGATTGCCCGGCGCGACGTGGACGCTCTGCAGATGATTCACAACCTTCTGGAGCAGGATCCGGGACGCGAGATTGCCGATGCCGCGCGGGAGCAGAATGTTGGTATCTTCGTTCGCGTCCCGCATTCGAGCGGGCTCTTGGAGGGCAAGTACACGAAGGACACGACCTTCGATGCGAACGATCACCGCTCCCACCGCAAGCGCGAATGGCTTCTTGCCGGCCTGGCGAAGCTCGAGAAGCTCGACTTCCTTACCCGCGACATGACGATCGGCCAAGCTGCGCTCAAGTGGGTGCTCGCCGATCGGCAGGTCGCCACGGTCTTGCCGAATATCTACGGGGAGGAGCAGATCGAAGAGTTCGCGGCTGCCGTCGAGAAGCCGGATCTTGCTCCGGAGGACCTGCAGCGCGTGGCCGAGCTATACGACAAGGGCTTCTCTCTCGACACCGCGCCCGTTGGAACCTGAGGCCGGCGTGAGCCGGTCGGACGAGCTGTTCGAGCGCGCTCGGCGCGTCATTCCGGGTGGAGTGAACTCCCCGGTTCGCGCATACCGCGCCGTCGGCGGGACGCCTCGGTTCGTGGCCGGTGGGCGAGGCGGCCACGTGACCGACGCCGACGGTCGTGAATACATCGACTTCGTCCAGTCGTGGGGCGCGCTAATCCTCGGTCATGCGCATCCACGCGTCCGGGACGCGGTGGAGCGTGCCGTCCGCGAGGGCTCGACCTTCGGGGCGCCGACGGAGCGTGAGGTGGAGCTGGCCGAGCGTGTGACCGCCCTGGTGCCGTCCATCGACAAGCTGCGCCTCGTGTCGAGCGGAACGGAGACAACGATGACCGCGATCCGTCTGGCGCGCGGCGCGACCGGCCGCGCCGCGGTGATCAAGTTCGCCGGTTGCTATCACGGTCACGCCGACGCACTGCTCGCCACGGCCGGGTCCGGGGTGGCGACCTTCGGGTTGCCGGAGAGCCCAGGCGTGCCGGAGCGGGCGACGCGCGACACCCGGGTCGTGCCGTACAACGACGGCGATGCCGTTCGCGATGCGCTGACGCCCGGCGATGTTGCATGTGTCATCGTGGAGCCGGTCGCCGCGAACATGGGTGTGGTCCCGCCGGCCCCCGAGTTTCTCCGCTCTCTGCGAACGCTTTGTGACGAGCACGGAGCCCTCCTCGTTTTCGACGAGGTGATCACCGGCTTCAGGCTGGGCCTTGGCGGCGCACAGGAACGGTTCGGTGTCACGCCGGATCTCACGTGCCTCGGAAAGATTCTCGGTGGAGGACTTCCGCTGGCGGCGTTGGGAGGGCGGGCCGAGATCATGGGCAAGCTCGCTCCCGAAGGTCCCGTCTATCAAGCGGGAACGCTCAGCGGTAATCCTGTGGCGACGGCTGCGGGGCTCGCCACGCTGGATGTCCTGCAGGCAGAGCCGCCCTACGCCCGGCTCGAAAAGCTGGCCGACTCTATGGCAAAGGAGCTTTCCCTTGCCGCCGAGAAGGCCGGCGTTCCGCTGTCGGTGAACCGAGAGGGCTCACTGTTCAGCGCGTTCTTCGCGGCCGATGTGGTGTCGAACTACGAGGGCGCCCGATCCCAGGACACAGATGCGTTCGCGCGCTTCTTCCACGGGATGCTCGATCGCGGGATCATGCTTCCACCCAGCGCTTTCGAGGCTTGGTTTCTGGGCGCCGCCCACACCGACGACGATGTGGGACGAGCGCTCGAGGCGATTTCCGGCTCGCTGGGCAACTGATGAGTCGTAGGAACTCGGAGTCGATATGTTTCCGGGAAACGGCGAAGGAGGACCAGGAATAAATGCTCCGGCAAAAGAGGTGTGATCGGTGACGGTCATGATTCGCACATCCGGTCTCGTCAAACGCTTTGGCGAGGTGACTGCTCTCGACGGGCTTGATCTGGTCGTACCGAAGGGAACCGTTCTTGGGTTGCTTGGCCCGAACGGTGCGGGCAAGACGACCGCCGTGCGCATCCTCACCACGTTGTTGAAGCCCGACGCGGGTTCGGCAGAGGTGGCGGGAATCGATCTGCTCCGCGAGCCGGAGCGGGTGCGCGAGCGGATCGGTCTCTCCGGGCAAACGGCTGCCGTCGATGAGCATCTGACCGGCCACGAGAATCTTGAGATGGTCGGCCGGCTTTATCACCTTGGACGGAAGGCCTCCCGCGAGCGCGCGCATTCCTTGGTCGAGCGGTTCGGGTTGGCCGACGCGGCGGACCGGACGGCGAAGACGTATTCAGGTGGCATGCGCCGCCGGCTCGACCTCGCCGCCGCGCTCGTCGCCTCTCCTCAGGTGCTCTTTCTCGATGAGCCCACGACCGGTCTCGACCCGCGAAGCCGCCTGGGTCTATGGGAAACGATTCGCGAGCTCGTGCGCAGCGGAAGCACGCTGCTCCTCACTACTCAATACATGGAGGAGGCCGATCGGCTCGCCGACAACATCGTTGTGATCGACCATGGACGAGTGATCGCGGAGGGCACGGCCGATGAACTCAAGACGAAGCTCGGCGGCGAGCGAATCGAGATCGTCCTGGAGGATCAAGCCGACATCCCCCGCGCTCACAAGGCGCTCGGCGCCGTTGCCGTAGGCGAGGTGCAGATCGACCACGAGAACTTGCGTCTCACTGCGGCGGTCGACGATGGGGCGGACTCACTGCGAAAAGCGCTGCAGCAGCTCCATCGCTCCCAAGTTTCGTTGATCGACGTCGGGCTCCGCCGGCCGACCCTCGACGACGTCTTCTTGACGCTGACCGGTCATGTAGCCGAGGACGGGCCGTCGACTGGCGGCGACGTCCCTAACCCCAAGCGTAAGGAGCCCAAACGATGAACGCATTTGTATATGCGCTTGCCGATGGAGCAGTGGTGGCAAAGCGCAATCTCATCAGGACGAAACGGCTGCCCGACGTGTTGGTGTGGACTGCGATGTCACCGATCATGTTCGTGATGCTGTTTGCGTATGTGTTCGGCGGATCGATCCACATTCCGGGCACGAACTACCGCGAATTCCTGATCGCCGGCATCTTTGCGCAGAACATCATCTTCGGCGCCAGCTTCACCGGCGTCGGTCTGGCCGATGACATGCAGAAGGGAGTCATCGACCGGTTCCGCTCGCTGCCCATGGCCCGCTCGGCGGTGCTGGTAGGGCGGACGGCAAGCGACATCGTGACCAACTCGATCGCCATCACCGTCATGTCGATAGCCGGGCTCATCGTCGGCTGGCGGGTCCGAACGTCGATCCCCGAGGCTCTCGGAGGCTTCCTGCTCCTGCTGCTGTTCGCCTACACGATCTCCTGGGTCATGGCGTTCGTCGGCCTGAAGGTTCGCAGCGTCGAGGTGGTCAACAACGCGTCGTTCATGTTCATCTTCCCGATGACGTTCATCGCGAACACGTTCGTTCCGAGCCAGAATCTGCCCGGAGTCCTGCGGGCGATCGCCGAATGGAATCCGGTGTCCGCGCTCGCGCAGGCTGCTCGCGAAGCGTTCGGAAATTCCGTGCCCTACACCTCGACCTCGGACGCGTGGTCGCTGAACCATCCAGTCGCATACGTGCTGCTCTGGGTTGTTGGGATCCTCGCGATCTTCGTGCCGTTGTCGGTTCGTCAATACGGGCGATCCACGAGTCGTTGAGCCTTCGTCCGCCGACTCCGCTCGATATCGTTGGCTGAAGCGGCGCGGGGTGGATCCTCAGCCCGAGCGTGATGCCACCCGTCAGGCAGGCTCGAAGAACAATTGACGGCGCTCCATGCGGGCGAGCATTGCCACGTGGAGCGCGAAGCCGAGAATACTCACGGCAAGAAAGACGGCTGCGTAAGAGTAGACCTTTCCGGTATCGCGGTAGGCGAACGCGGTTATCTCCGGGTGGGCTGCGGTCGGCTCGATCCGAAGTCCCGACAGAAGGCGGCTCCCGCTCCTGACGAAGAACACCTCGCCGCGCGGCAGCTTTGCCTCGTCTTCGCTGGCCGGGATCGCGGTCAGCCGGAAGTCGTAATCGCCGGCCTCCGTTCCTTCCTGGAGCCCCTGGCTACGTGCCCGTGCTGCCAGCGCCTCGGCCCAGGCGGCCTTGAGGTTCTCGACCTCTCCGCGGGAGTCGATCTTTCCTTCGTACATCTTGCCGGGAGCCTCCCATCCTGCGGGGAACCGCCGGATCACCGGGAAATCGGCGGCCTGCAGGCTCGTGCCGAGGAACGGCACCCAACCCGGCTCGCTTCCTCGGGGACCGGTGCCGGGCTTCGTACCGGGCGCACCGAACAGCCAGATGGCCGAGAGTAGCGACAACCAAATAAAAAGGCCGGTCATCAGGACGAGATACGCTTGCTTGCCGCCGTAAATTCCGAGAAGCAGGATGTAGATGGAGCCGATCAGGAATGTGAGGCCGATGATCACTACGATCGCGCCGCCGAACCCCGCCCATTCGCCTTCGAGGGCCAGCGGCCATGCCCGGCTCAGGACGTCCAGGGCTCCACCCAGGGTGGTAAGCACGCCTGCGATCATCGAACCTCCCGCTGGATGCTCTTGAGGAACTGAACGAGGGCGTCGATCGCGTCGGATCCGAGCCACGCCCAGGAAGGCATCGACGGCCGGTTCGTATTGAGCCGGCCCTCCTTGATTGTCGTGCGCATCTCCTCTTCGGAGAGCCGCTGCAGCGCAACGGTCAGGTTGGGCCCGATCCCGCCGGCACCGTCGGCGCCGTGGCAGACCGCGCAGTTGGCTTCGAAGAGCTTCTTTCCTCCGGCGGTCTTCGTGTCGGGAGTGTCCCCCTGGATCGAGTAGATGAACTCCACGAGGTCGCTCACGCTCTCCGCGTGGAGCGGTCCGCCGAACGCAAGACCCCAGGTCGGCATCGGCGTTCCCGGTCGCCCGCGCTCGATCGCGTCGGTGATGAGCCGCTTGATGTCTTCATCGTTGCGCCCTGCGGCTCTGTAGCGAGCGACGATGTACTTGAGCGGTGGTTCCGCATATGAGTGACCCTGGAACTGGCGGACGCCACCTTCACCCGCGACGCCGTGGCATGTCGCGCACCCGAGGGCCTGGAGGTTCGTCGGGTCGCCGGTCGGTGCGTAGAGCAGGCGCCCGCGGTTGACGGCCTGCTCCTTGAACGCGATCTCTTTGTTTCGGATTCGTACGGGCTCGCGCAGGAAATACCCGGCCAGCCAGAGAGCGAGCGCGAACGAGATCACGGTACCAAGCAGGAAGTACCTGACGAGCACACGCCGCTCGAGCATCTCGTCGGAAGGCCCGGGCCGCATTCCCGCAGGAACGAGCGACTTCTTGCGACGTGCCATGCGACGGCCGACGACGAGGAAGAGAATCATCCCGACGAAGACGATGTCGGCGATGATGGCGGCCAGCAACGCCGTATCTATCTTGGCCAGCAGGTTCAGCTCCGTACCCCCCTCAGTCGCTCATCCGGCTATTTGTGCTCCCGCACCTGTTCGACACAGAACGGTCCCTCGGGCTGCTGTCCGGTTGTGTCGGAGCCGCGCGCCGGACCCGTGAAGATGAGTCCGGTGTCGACGGTGATGGCACTGCCCACCACGGTGATGGGGAAGCGATCAAGCCCTCGCGGTGCAGGTCCGGCTTGATATTCTCCGGCCCGGTTGTACTTGGAGCCGTGGCAAGGGCATTCGAACCACTGCGAGGTCGCGCAGAACGGTACCCGGCATCCGAGGTGGACGCAGCGTTGGTACAACGCCATAAGTCCTGCAGCCGTGGTCCCTTCCTTCACGTAGGGATTGTTCGCGCCTCCGACATCGTAGGCGACGAGGTAAAAGCGTCCGGGCGCGAAGTAGAACGGCTTGCGGTCGGTTGCGATCTGGCTCTTGACCTCATCCAGGCTTGCGGCGAGTTTTACCTTTCCCCCGAAGCCACCGCGAAGGTTCGGCCACAGGAAGGCCAGGCTCCCGGCTGCGAAGCCCAGATTGGCGAGCCCGAACCCCATGAACATCGTCCTGCGGAAGAACACGCGGCGCGTGACCTGCGGTGGCCGGCCGAGCAGGGGCTGGGCGCCGGTCTTCTCCAGGCGAAGCTTTACGATCTCGCGGATGTTCTTGGCGATGAGCCCGAGGCCGCCGAGGCCGATTACCGCCGCGATCCCCGCGACGACCCAGGTGGTGGTGGAGACGGCGATCATCAGGCTCCTTAGAAGTCGAAGAAGACGCCGGCATCCCACGGCCAGATGAAGTTGAATCCGGGGCCGCGGAAGAAAGATCCGATCATCACGAGCACCGACCACATCATGATGAATGTCGTGAAGAGCAGAATCGCCAGCTTGCGGCGCTCCGGCCGCACCGACGGGTTCTTGTCTGCGTACGGCACGGCCATGAGCGCGAAGAGCCCGAGGCCGGGGATCGTCACACCGGCGATCATCGGGTGGAAGTAGCGCAGAAGCTCCTGCAGGCCGAGAAAGTACCAGGGCGCTTTCGACGGGTTGGGTGTCAGCGACGGGTTCGCCAGTTCGCGGAAGGGCGCCTGAATGAAGGTCGACATCAACATCAGAATCGCCGTCATGACGAGCAAGGAGATGAACTCCTCGGCCATGAGGTGTGGCCAAACGTTGATCTTGTCCTCCTGCCGGCGCTCCACGCGCTGGATGCCGTCCGGCGGGACGAGCGCCAGCATGCGGTGGGTCTCGCCGACGCCTTTACCCCGGCCGCCGGCCGTCTTGAGCGTCTGGCCTGTTGCCGCCGCGACACGCGCGGCGCGTTCCTCGGGCGTCATGCGCGGGATCGTCGCCGTTGCCGCCGGAGACCCGGCAGGCGCGGCGGCGGTGGGGGCTGCGGCTGCGGCTGCGGGCGCCGGCGTCTCGGCAGCCGGCGTCTCGGCAGCCGGAGCGGTTGGAGTCCCGGCGGATGCCGGCCCGCGGCTCTTGCGCACCCACGCCGACTTGGCGAGCGCTCGCGCAACGCGCTCGGACTTGCCGGCCGCGATCTCGCGGTCGAAGACCTCCTGATCGATTCCGACTTCTTCCCTGTCGGCCAATTCCGTCTCCCGCTACAGAGGTCCGCTGATGCCCCCGTCCTTGCGAATTCGCCAGAAGTGGACGGCCATGAGCAGGACGGCCACGAACGGCAACGCCAGGACGTGGAGCACATACCATCGAATGAGTGTCGGAGGCCCGACTTCGAGCCCGCCGACCAAGACGAACTTTATCTGCCGTCCGAAGACCGGCGTGTAGCCCATCATGTTCGTTCCGACCGTGACTGCCCAGATCGCGAGCTGATCCCACGGCAGGAGATATCCCGTGAACGACAACAGCAACGTTACCTGAAGCAGGTTGACCCCGATGACCCAGTTGAATTCCCGCGGAGGCTTGTAGGCGCCGTGGTAGAAGACGCGAGCCATGTGGAGAAATACCGTGAACACCATTCCGTGCGCGGCCCACCGGTGGAGGTTGCGCACCAGCTGACCGAAGGTGATCGCCGCGGAGAGATCCTTCATGTCCTGGTACGCGAGCTGCGCGTTCACCTCGGCCGCCGGCCGGTAGAAGAACATGAGATAAATACCGGTGATGGTCAGCATCACAAAGAGGAAGAACGACATTCCTCCGAGGCAGTAGGTGTAGGTGAGCTTGAGACCGTGACGCTTCAGCTTCACGGGGTGGAGGTGGTACAGGACGTTGTTCATCATGGCGAGAGCCCGGTCTCGCGTGGTGTCCTTGTACCCCTTGCGGAACGGGGACCCAGGCCGGAAGACCGACTTCCACAGCTGGGAGTCCTGGACAAAGCCCTTCAGCTCCTCGAGCTTCTCAAAGACGAGGGGCTTCTGCTTTTGAGGCGGCTTCTGGTCGATCGACACTACCCGTCTCCCCGAGTCGTCCGTCGGTTAGTTGGCTGCCTTCTTCTTTTCCATGGTCACGAAGAAAAGAGCATCCGAAGGGCATCGCTCGATGCAGATCGCGCATCGGGTGCACTCGTTGTCGTCGCTCACGAAGATCGCTGCCGAATCGCGCGCTGCGGAGCCGATCTCCGGCGATTCCGTGTCCGTCACGATGTCCGGGGAGAGCATGTAGATGCAGTCCCACGGGCAGACGTCCTCGCAGGCGCGGCACAGGATGCACAGGTCGGGGTCGAGCCCGATGTGCCGCTTAGGCTTGACCCGCTCGGCCAGCCAGGACGGATCGACGACCTTGAGCTCGTACTCGTCGTAGATTTGGGGCTTGTTCGATCGTGAGCTCACCGGTAACCTCCGGTCGCCTCGGGCTTGGACTCGCCGGCGCCGAGCTGCTTCGGGAACTTTTTCTGGTAGATGAGGAAGCCGATTGCGAAAGCCCCGAGGGCGGCTCCGTTCTCCGCCACCACGACGATGTCCCGGGCCGATTGCTTCAGGCACTTGATCACCTCGTCGCCGGAGGCCAGCGAGGTGCATCCCTGCCCGCCCCAGCCGAGGACGCCGTCGGCGTAGTACAGCCACCAGCTCGGGATGATGGCGAGGGTTCGCCACGCGAGGATGCTCAGGGCAAAGGCTCCGAGGCTCGCCTTGGTCCAGGAGGTCTTGGCTTTGAATGCGAGACCGAACATCGCCGCGGCGATCACGAAGTACACCCCTTCGACCAAGAGCCACTTCGGTTCGATCACGCGACGACCCTCCTCCGCTGTCCGGCGGCCGGATTATACGGCCGCAGGTAGGCCCGACCAAACAATCGGAACCACCCCGGGTGCGCTTGTGACTTCGTTCACAAACAGGCCCAAAAAAACGCCCCCTCGTGTGGGATTATCGCCTCTTGGCGAGTCGAGGCGCAACAGCGCCGGCGC
>JBKKBZ010000033.1:0-2761 GCA_046713235.1 Actinomycetota bacterium
CGCAGCCCCCCAGTGTCGCTTGCGACAACCGGCGTCCCGCACGATTCGGCCTCGAGGGCAACGAGGCCGAACGACTCCGTCCGCGACGGCACCAAGACAACATCCGCGGCGCGGTAGTACGTCACAAGGCGTTCTTGGGGAACCGGCGGATCGACGCGTACCGAGACGCCCAGCGCCTCGGCTTGCCGGACCAGACCTTCGGGTGTGATTCCGGATCGCCCGGACGGGCCGCCGACGATGACGAGCTCGATGTCGCCGAGATAATCACGTCGCGCCGCGAGGTGTCCGACCGCCTCCACCGCAATTTCCGGCGACTTCAGAGGCTGGAGCCGGCCCACGAAGAGCACGACGCGGCGACCGTCGAGCCCCAGCTCCGCTTTGGCGGCATCGCGATCACCCGGCGAAAAGAGTTCCGTCTCAACGCCGGGGGGGACCACGCGCACGCGCTCCGGCGCCGATCCGTAGAGATGGACAAGCTCGGCGGCCTCACCCACCGTCGGTGCCAGGATCGCGTCGGCTTCTTGAACGACGCGCTCCTCCCCGGCGATTCGGGCCGGCGGTTCCGGACTGTCACCGCGCGCCAGTGCGCGGTTCTTTACCCGGCCGAGGGTGTGGAACGAATGAACCAGCGGAACGTCCCAGCGCCGGCGCGCCATGCGCCCCACCCAGCCGGAAAGCCAGTAGTGAGAATGGATCACGTCGTACGCAGGCCGATCGATTCCAAGACGTGCGGCCTCAGCGGTTTCGAAACGCGTCAACGATTGAAGGAACGCACAAAGGTACTGTGGGAGCTCTTCCTTCTCGACCGGCCGCTGCGGGCCGGCCTCCAAGTGCACGACGCGAACGCCCGGCCACATTTGCGTGATGGTCTTTCCAAGGCCGGCGTCACGGGTGAAGACGTCTACGTCGACGCCCGCCTCGGCGAGTCGCCGCGCGACCGAGCGGATGTAGACGTTCATGCCGCCGGAGTCGCCGGTGCCGGGCTGGTCGAGAGGACAGGAGTGGACGGACAGAATCGCGGCGCCCTGTACGCGCGCCGGTCCGGTCCCAGACAGCGCCCAGCGTTCCTGAACCAAGTCCCCTCCGCGTTTCGCAACGACGGGTGAGTTGCCATTGTTCCCGATCTCGGGAGTATCTGCCTCCGGGACAAGATCGACCCGCCTAGTGTTGGATTTCGACCTGCAGCAACGGGACGTCGGCGGCTCCGAACCGGTATTTGTACGGCTCCCGCCCGCGCAGGAAATCAAACGTATGGCAACCCTCCTGGGCCGCCAGACGAATGGTTTCGCCGACGAGCACCATTCCCGGAGCAAGCTCGGGGCGCGAGCTATCGAAGGACATGTTGTAAAGGGCCCAGGAGTCTCCAAACGCAAACCCGACTTCCACGGCCACCGGCGTGCCGTCGAGCTCCAGCACGACCACGCGCATCAGTCCGTGGTTGAGGAACGCGGCACCCAGCGCGCTGAAGAATGACGCTCGAGCTTCATGCTCAAAAAACTCGCTCTTCTCATCGCCACGATCGCGCGTAAATCCGAGAAACAATTCGAGATCGGCGTCGATCGTATCCGGCATGGCAACGCGCGTCGCCAGCTCACCGGCTTCGCGCAGACGGCGTTCCTTTCGTCGGATCTCGTGCCGCAACTTCCCGGTGAGGCGCCCGAGGTATCCTTCCCCGCCACCTTCGAGCGATACGCGAGGACACGCGTCTTGCTCTGAAATGGTCACCAAAACCCCAGCGTCCTTCGCCGCTTGCTCGTACGCGTCGGGCCACCCGGAATCGGACGCGAGGCAGTGAAGCTCGATGGGAGAGTTGCCGGCCAGGCGCAGGGCCTCGGCGAAAACAGCGCTTGCCACAGCCTGCCTGTCCTCCGGGCAAGAGATCGGGCCGAGGTAGTCCGTGACGTCGGGGTCTCCGATGAATCGCACGACGCCGTCTGCGTATTCGGCCAAAGCGGCGACACCGCAGAGGCTGCCGTCCTCTTTTCGAAGCTCCATTGCTCGTAGCTCGCAATGCTTGTCGCGACCAAACTCTTCCCACCAAATGCCCAGATATTCGGGGAGGTGGAACACCGTAGCGGCCGGATCTTTTTGCGCGAGCGCGTGCCATTCGTCGCGGAGGTCGACGAAAACGTGGGGGTCGGCGTGAATCTTGCTCTGCATCGTTCGCAGCCTAGCAACGTAGAAAGGCCCGGCGCGTATGCCGGACCTCTCCGCGTTGAGACGCTTTAGGCGGTCGCTTCTTCGACCTTCTCGACAGCCGATACGACTGCGTCGGTCGTCGCCTCGGCAGCCTTGGCGACGCTCGTCGAGGCGGCCTTCACCTTCGACTTGGCCGACTTGGCCTGCTCGGTCGCCTGCTTCGTGGGCTGTGACCGCTTGATGGTGCCGACCAGCTTCTCGCCACGCTTGGCAAGCTGGTCGAACTCCTTCACCGAACGCTTTCGCGTCTCGGTCACAAGCTCCTTCGTCTTTCCCGGGACCGTGCGGATGATGTCCGTACCGGCGCGAGCTATCGCGCTCGCGCGCTTCGTGCTCTCGGTGCGAACGGAGGCGGCAACCTCACGGATCGAACCACTGCGGAACTGGGAAGGAAGCTCCCGAATACGTACGGTCAGGTCGCGGGTCTTGGAGATTGCAACCTCTCCCGCACCGATCGTTGCGTTCAGCGTCTTCTTTGCCGTGTTCATGTGTCCACCTCCTTTCACCTTTATTTCGTTTGGAGCGAGGAGACGGAGGGGAGCCGGGTGAGGGCTTCGCATGC
>JBKKBZ010000034.1:0-61604 GCA_046713235.1 Actinomycetota bacterium
CCGCCCGAGAGGCGGCGTCCCTTCCGGCGACTCACCGGCGAGAGGGATAATGGGGTAGGTTTGCCATGATGAAGCGACAAAGGGCCACCCGGGGCGGGCTGAGCCGCGCCCTTGCTTGTCTCGGGGCCGCCGCGATGCTGGTCGGTTTCCTGCCGGCCCTGCCGGCTTCGGCCGGTGCCGGTACGGGTCTAGTTCGGGCGAGCAAGCAGCTGTTGCTCCCACCAATCGAGAATCAAGACCTGCAAAATGGGATGCATTTTCTGATCGACGAACACCACCGGCGTGGATATGCGATCGTACCAACAGGTGAGCCGGCCCGCAGCGTGCTGGTTTCCTACGACCTCGATGCCCTGACGCTTTTGAAGCAAGCCCAACTAGAGCACACCGTCGTGCCCGGCATGGGGGCGATGGACTCGGTGAATCGACGTCTCCTCATTCCTTACACTGAGCCCAACCCGGCCGGACGCCCAGTATTTGCCGGCGTAGCAGTCGTCAACGGCGAAAATCTCCAGGAGACGGACGCCTTGGCCACTCCTTCCTTTCAGGAAGGTCGGAATCCCTCGCCGGGCCTTGCCGGCCTGAGCCTGTGGCAGTCTCCGGACGGCAGCACCTCGAAGCTCTACGTACTCCTTCAGAACGTCTATTACACCGACCCACCCGTTTTGTCGTACCAGCAAAACATCGTGCAGATGGCCCAGTGGGACGTCACAACGGGACAGCAGGATTGGATCCATCGGGTTGCGGCTTGCCAAGGAAGGCTCCCCGAAATCTACCCGCCTGGACCGGTAGGTCAGGACTTCTTTCGCGACTCAGCGGAGAGCGCCCTGTACATGGGCTGTGTCAGCTCGAGCCGCACGGGCCTGGCGGTAAGACTCACGATCGGTGAAGGAAACGTAATCACCGAAGAGGTCACCAGCGGTCCCACACGCGTGGATGGCAAGCGACGAATTCTCGCAGATGCGGGGGGACGTCGTTTGGGATTCGTAGCGACCAGCCCAGAGGGGCAAGAAAGCGTCTTCGTCTACGATGGCACCCAATCGGCTTTTGTCGGCGCCATCGCGGTCGGCGACCAAACTGTGGGAGAGTCCAGTTATCGCGTAGACGGGACGACCGGACGTCTGGTCATCTTCACTCCGGACCGTGGCTACATGCTGGCGGACATGCGCAGGACGCCCTCGCAGCAGGCACTCCAGTATCCGGAGTTCCTAAAGGACTCCAAGGCCGGCGACATCATGCTGACCATTGAGCCGGCCACACCGGGACACCCGCGTAGGTTCTTTGCCCGCTACAATCCCCAGGAGCCGACGATTCACATCGTTGAGGATCATGTGGACGTTTCAACCGATCCGCTTCTCAGCGACGTGGACCGGTTCACCGTCCAGCAGAAGGAGCGGGCAGGCATCACGGACTCCTCCTTCGAGGCGCGAATCCACGGCTTCGGACTGCGGGCGTTGATCGTCGGCGGGGCGGACGGGTTGGTGCCCGCCGGGACGACGACGGCCGGGCAACAAGCAAGAGCCGGCGGATTGCGGGGTCAGGCCCGCGGGCTCGGTTCTGCGTGCACGTTGTACCAACGCGAGCTGCTGGCCGGTACGATTCCCGAGATCGCCATCTCCAAGGGGACTGCCGTCGCTGCGGCCGGTGCAGCGGGAGTAGACAAGGGCAGCACGGCGGATGTGGAACGTCCGCTGACGCGGTGTTGGGCTCACGACCCGAACCCTGGGAACCCCGGCTTGAACTCCACCTGGGCTCCGTACTTCCCCGAGCCGGAAGACCTCCGGGTTGAGGGTGTTGCCGAGACGGACAGGGTCCTCGACGGCACGCTCGGCCGCGAATGGGCTTTTGAAATGGTCGAATGTTCTGGCGACGGCAAGGAAACCGCCGCCGAAGTCGAGAACCTTAGCGGGTTCAAGTCCAACGTCGTATGCGATGCGACCAACTCGACCGCAAGAGGGTTCTCTCAAGCACGGGTACAGCACGAAGCGATTGAACTGTCGGCCGGCGCCGGACCACTGGTAAAGGTCGGCGAGTCGAGCGCCACCGGCGAGGTGAAGGCCCTTCCCGGCGGCGGGGTGTACGCACGGAGCGAGGCCTGGGCTCGCGGCATCGAGATCGTCGGTGTCGGCACGATCGAGCTGGTGAGCACGGTCGCCACGTCCACGGCGAAGGGTCTGGCAGGTTCGGCGAAGGGGATATTCGATCGCAAGATCTGTGGAATCACGCTGCTGTCCGGCGAGGAGCAGTCGGGTTGCTCCGACGCCCAAACCTGGATCGCGCGGCTGAACCAGGCGCTCGGGGCACGGGGGTGGATCCGGATGCGCGAACCGGACGCCGAGCTGAAGGCCGGCAGTCCCGGCGGGTATCTCGCGTCGGTGCAGAAGGACCGCTTCGAAGCCCTGTCCGACGCCGCATTGAACAACGACGCCACCGACCATGTGATCGGGCTCGAGATTCTCATGGTCAACGACGACCCCGATCTTGGGCGCGGGCGCCAGCTTTACCAGTTCGCCGGCGTGGATGCGGCTACGACGTACGGCATCTTCTTGCTCCCCCAGGACGTGCCCCCGCCCGTCATCCCGCCGATCCCTCCGATCACCACAGTCATACCGGGTGGCTTCGAAACCGGCCCAGGCGGAGGCGGGGGAGGCGGTATCGGCCCCGCCCCGACTTCCGAATCGAAGACCGTGACGAACACGATCGTCGAGAAGGTTCGCGACGGGTGGAGAGTTGCGGTGCGCGATGCCGACGACGCCGTGCTGGCCACCCTCATGTGGCTGGCCGTGGGCGCCCCGCTGTATTTCGTCCGGCGACGCCGCTCGCTCGCCCGCTCGCTGTTGCGGAGGGAGGCGGCATGAAACGCTTGAAGCCGGTCTTTCGCTTCATCCCGTTCGTTGCCATCGCCGGGCTTCTCGGCACCGTCGGGGTGAAGGCCACCTACCACGACGAGACCCGCAAGGAGACCGTTCAGGTGGTGGCCGAGGGCGAGGCAAGCAAAACCGACGGTAAGCAAACGACCAAGACGGTCAAGGTCGGCGATCAGTACGTCTCCGTGACCGTCCCCGTCGCCAAGCCGGGACAGGAATGCGCCCCCGGCCGAAACGGCGGCTCAACCGACGTGGGCGTAAGCGGGTCGAAGATCAAGCTCGCGTACACGATGGTTCAGTCGGGTCCGGGCGCCAGTTTCCTCGGGCTGTCGAAGATCGGGATCCAGGCCGTCATCCAGAAGGTGAACCGAGCCGGTGGGATTTGCGGCCGGATCCTCGACCCCAAGCCCGTAGACGACGGATGGAAGGCCGACGACGGGCAGAAGGCCATCAAGAGCTTCATTCGCGAGGGCTATTTCGCCCTTCCGGTGGTTCCCTCGTCCGAGGGGTTGACCCAGGCGATCCGAGCAGGCGACATCGACGGAGCCGGGATTCCAGTCGTTGGAACGGATGGGATGCTCATCGAGCAGTACAAGAGCGACTGGGTCTGGCCGGTCGCAACCGCAACCGTGTCCACCATGCGGATCATGGCGCGCTACGGCTACTACACCAAGGGGACCAGGTCGTTCGCCATCGTCTACGACAAGTTCTACAAGTTCGGCAAAGAGGGCAAGGACGCGTTCGAGGCCTACGTCCGCTCCCTGCCCGGAGCCAAGATCAAGGCCGCCGTTGGCATTCAGCCGGGGCAGGCGAGCTACGCCTCCGAAATCCAGACCTTCAACGAAGCCTGCGCCACCGACTGCGAGTTCGTGGCGATGCTCCTGGAACCCTCGACGGCGGAAACCTGGATCGCCGGGCAGCCGGTGAAGGGTTCGAAGGTGACCTCGGGCGCCCAGACACTGTTCAACGATCGCTTCGCCAAGAACTGCGCCGGCGAGTGCAAGGGCATGCTGGTCTGGACGGGGTACAACCCGCCCATCGGCTCGTTCCTCTCCCTGCCTGGTGTTCGCGCCTACGTGAACGACGTCAAGACGATCAGTCCGACGGCCGACGCCACGAACCAGTTCATGGAGGGCGCCTATCTCGGCATGTCTGTCTTCGTCGAGGCACTAAAGGCCGTCGGCCCCAACCTGACGCGCAAGGCTTTGAAATCCGTGCTCGACCAGATTGCCTTCCAGACCGACTTGGCATCGGGTCTGCGGTGGACGTCGAGCTTCCGCCACGCCAACAAGTCGGCGCAGGCTTTCGAGATGACGGTGTCGCAGGGCAGCTTCTCGGGGTTCCGATTCGTCAATGGATTCATCACGGACCCGTCCCTCTGAGAAGCGGGCTAGAGTCCGGTAGCCCGGGAGGGACGACGTGAGGTACATCACCGCGATTCTGCTGTCGCTGGGCGTCATCGGCGCCTATGCGATCCTGGCGATCGGAATCGTGATGATCTACCGCGCGTCCAAGGTCCTGAACTTGGCGCACGGCGCCATGGCGATGTTCCCTCCGTACGTCGTCTACCAGCTATCGATCGGCAACATGGACCCCGTCTGGGCGCTGACGTTCGCCCTTGCATCCGGTACGGCCGTCGGACGAGGGGTCTACGGTTCGCTTGCACGACGACTGACCATGCAGGGCCGGCTGCTTGCCGGTCTCGGCACCGGGTCGATTCTCACCGTGTTGCTGTTCACGTTGTTCCGCGCGAAAGCCCCGATGTTCATCTCGTTGCCGCTCGGCATTGTGGCAGGCGGCGCGCTTGGATGGAGCGTCGAGCGGTTTTTCATCCGGCCGCTGCGGCGTGAAGGACCTACGGCGCAGACGGTCGGCACCGTCGCGGCACTCGGCGTTCTGATCGCGCTCACGGCAAAGATCTTCGGCACAACCTCGCTCCCGGCGGTGCGGGTGTTCCCGGAGGGATTCGTCAAGATCAGCCTCTCGTCGATCCGCTACGGCGAGTTCCTGCTGTTCGGTGTGATGGTGCTGGTGACCGCCCTGCTGACACTGCTGTTCCAAAGGACCGACCTCGGGCTGATGATGCGGGGCACGGCCGAGAACCGGCGCGCCGCGTCCCTGATGGGGGTGGATCCCGACCGGATCACCGGACTCGCCTGGGTCATGGCCGGGGCGCTGGCCGGCCTCTCCGGCATCATGCTGGCCTCGCTCACCAACTTGCACCCCTACACGCTGTCGCTGCAATCGCTGCCCGCCTTCGTAGCAGCGCTGATCGGCGGGATGACGAGCATCCTGGGCGGTGTTGTCGGTGCCGGTGTCGTCGGCGTAACGATCGGGCTCGTTCCGACCCTGCCGCTCCTCAAGGACGCGCAAGGGGCGCGTGAGCTATTCCTGGCCATCATCGCCATCGCTGTGATGGCGATGCGCGGAGGACGCTTCCAGGCCGGCGACACGCGAGGGGAGGGCACCTCGCTGGCCGACGCCGGCAAGAAACGCCGCCAAACTCGCCCGCAACCCAAGGACCCGAGGAAAGCTCGCCGGGTTCGTCGTGTCTTCGTGCTGATCGGGATGGCGGTCTTCCTTGCTTTCCCGTGGGTGCCGTCGAACTCCTGGTATTCGAACCTCGCCGGCGCCAACGACGCCGCCCGCTTCACGCTCATCGCCACCTCGCTCGTGCTTCTGGTCGGATGGGTGGGACAGATCTCCCTCGGCCACGCCGCTCTGGTCGGCATCGGCGGATACGCCACCGGCATGCTGTCTGAGGGACTCGGCGTCCCCTTCCCACTCAACCTTCCGATTGCAGCGCTGGTGAGCGCGGGGATCGCCGCCGGTCTCGGCGCCGTTGCGGTTCGCGTGCGAGGCCTCTATCTGGCTGTGGCTACCCTGATCTTCTCGTGGATGGCCGACTCCTTCTTGTTCCGGCAAACGTGGGTGACGAAGTTCGGGGAGATCAAAGAGAAGGCGATCGGCGCGGGGGCGCAGCCGACCTTCGATTTCGGGGACCGGCGCATCTTCTACTACGTCGCGTGGTCCGTGGCGATCGTCGGACTCATAGCGGCGGCAAACCTGCGCGACTCGAAGACCGGACGCGCCTTCTACGCCGTCCGCGGGTCGGAGACGGCGGCCGCGTCGCTCGGTATCGACGTGGTTCGGACCAAGCTCGTGGCTTTCGCCGTCTCGGGAGCTCTCGCCGGCATGGCCGGCAACCTCGCGATGATGGAACAACAAGTGCTGAACCCCGAGGCGTTCTCGTTCAACCAGTCGTTCTTCTTCCTGTCCATCGCCGTTGTGGGAGGGCTCCAGAGCCTCGGAGGAGGCGTCGCAGCCGCGGCGCTCTTCGCCTCCCTCAGCGTGCTCTTCTTCAAGGTGACGGCACTTGCCGGCTACCTCGACATCGTCTCCACCGGCCTGCTCACATTGGTGCTGCTGTCCTACCGGGAAGGCCTCGCCGCGGTTCCCCGCTCGGTGGGGAACCTGGCCTACCGCCTCGCTCCCGTGGGTCGCTTCGCCGCCAAACCGGTGAGGCCGCTCGGGCGAGGCGCCGGGTCGGTTCTTCGCCCGGTGGGGCGCGCGGTCGCCACGGGAGCACGAGCCTCAGGCCGGAGCGTCGCAGCCGGCGTCAGGCCGGTCGCGCGAGCAGCAGCCGGACCCGCTCGCGCGGTGCGCAACGGCGCTGGTCGCCTGGTGGCGCAGCCGCGAAAGGTCCCGGCGCTCCTCATCCGGCGATTCCGCCCGTCGGGCGGATCGAGTCCGAACGGAGAGACCGCACCCGTGAACGGCGAATCGGCCGGGTCGAGCCTCTTCGGCACCACCACGGCGAAGCGCGATCTCTCCCCCGACCGCGACGACCGGAAGCCGTTGATCGAGGTGACGGATCTAACGGTGCGTTTCGGCGGTCTCACGGCCGTGAGCAACGTCACGCTTAGCGTGCGCCGGGGAGAGATCGTCGGCCTCATCGGCCCCAACGGAGCCGGGAAGACGGTCACCTTCAATGCAATCTCCGGCCTGGTCGTTCCCACCGAGGGACGCGTACGGCTGCACGGTAAGGACGTTACCGAGACTCCGGTTCATGAGCGAGCGAAGCTCGGGCTTGCACGAACCTTCCAGGTCGTTCAGCTCTTCGGCCAGCTCACGGTGTTCGACAACCTTCTCGTCGCGACCCACGTTCACAACGAGACGGGGCTCGCCGCTCATATTTTGGCCAGCCAGCAATCGATCGCCGCCGAACTCGATGCACGAGACAGGGTTCAGGCAATCATCGAGCGCCTGGGGCTCCAGGAGTTTACCGACCGGCGCGTGGCCGACCTGCCCTTCGGCGTTCTGCGCATGGTCGAGATCGCGCGTGCACTCGTCACCGGACACCCGCTGATCATGCTCGACGAGGCGGCATCCGGACTCGACAACGCCGAGACCGACAAGCTGTCGGAGCTCCTGCTCTTCGTGCGCGATCTCGGCGTGACCCTTCTGCTCATCGAGCACGACGTGAAGATGGTGACGTCGCTGTCGGACTACGTGTACGTTCTCGAACGGGGTCGGCTAATCGCGGAGGGTCCTCCTGAGGAAATCAAGCGCGATCCGGCCGTCATAGCGGCCTACATAGGGACCGCTTCGGTAGACGGCGCCGCGGTGGCGGAAGCGGCGGAGGTGGCCGGCTGATGGCGCTGCTCGACGTGCAGGGCATCGACGTTCACTACGGCGCCATCAGCGCGCTGCGCGGAGTATCGCTGCAGGTTCAGCAGGGCGAGATGGTCGCGCTGCTCGGTGCGAACGGCGCCGGGAAGACTACTACGCTCCGGACGATCTCCGGGTTGCTGGCTCCGTCGGCCGGAGCAATCCTGTTCGACGGCGCCGAGATCGGCGGTCTTCCAGCGCAGCAAGTCGTCAAGCACGGCATCGCCCATCTTCCCGAAGGACGCGACCTGTTCCCCACGCTGACCGTCGAGGAGAACCTGCGGTTCGGCTACCTGCCTCGGCGCAAGGACAAGGGCGCCTACGCGGGAGCCCTCGAGCAGGCGTACACGTTCTTCCCGAAGCTAAAGGAACGGCGAGCCCAGGCCGCAGGAACGATGTCGGGCGGGGAGCAGCAAATGCTCGGAATCGCCCGGGCGATCATGTCGGCACCGAAGCTTCTCGTGGTGGACGAGCTGTCGCTCGGTCTCGCGCCTATTATTGTCGAGCAGCTCTTCGACATCCTTGCCGAAGTCAACCGAGCCGGAGCCTCGGTTCTGATCGTTGAGCAGTTCGTGCATATGGCGCTGGCGAATACGAACCGAGCGTACGTCCTTGCCAAGGGCGAGGTCGTCCTTCAGAACGCGTCCGGCGCGCTCCTGAAGGATCCAGCGCTGGTAGCGTCCTATCTCGGCGAGGCCGAGGCGGGAGTCGCGATCGCCGAGGAGTCCGCGACCCTCGATCTCCGCGAAGAGCCGGCGCCGGAGGGTCTGGAACCGGCCGGCGCCCCGGTGAAGCCCGCGACCGGGGCAAACCGGGCGCGAAAGCGCGCGCCGGTGAGGCGCACCGCCGCGACCGCCGGCAAGGCAAAAGCGTCTGCGAGCAAACGCGCCGCCGCACCCAAGAAGGCCGCCGGTGCGGCGCGTGCGGCCGGGTCGGTTCCGCGCAAGCCGGTTCCGCGCAAGCCGGTGGCGCGCAGGGCCGCGCCGAAGCAAGAGCCGCCCGGTCCCGGGGGGCGGCGATGAAGCGCTTGCAGGCTCCGGCCATCGTCATGCTGTCGCTGCTGCTCGTCGGCGCTCCTTGTGGCGGCAGAAGGGATTCCGGCAGCGCCGCGACGAGCCGGGGAAGCCTCGCCTCCGGCCAGAAGGCCGCGCAGCAGGCCGCCGCAAAGCAGGCAGCGTCCGAAAAGGCCGGCTCGGCGACGGGCGGCACTCAAGGCGCCACGGGCGGTGCCGGAACGACGGGTACCGCCTCCCCGGGAGTGGGCGGCGAGACCTACAGCGGTGCCGGCCGCGATGGAAAGCGGTTCCCGCTCGTCGTGGAGATGGCCGAGTGCATCGAGCGCGGCCGTCCGGCGACGGCAACCATTCGAACGGTGCCGGGCTCGATGATCGGGGCCAGCTCCACTTATTCCGACCAGGCGGCTCACGGAAACTATTGGGTCGGCGCGGCGGGTGCAGACGGTAGGTATCCTGTGGCGTGGACGCCACCTCCGGATGCACCGCTCGGACCCGGCCGTTTCCTAGCCGGTGCGCAGTCCGCAACTGAAGGCGGAGCCACCGTTTCGAAGCCGTTCACGCTGCGACGTCCCGGAGAGTGCTCGTGAGAAGGCGGACCCTTGCCTACGCTTTAACGCTTCTCGTCCTCGCCGGCTCTGCATGCTCGAGAGGGTCCAAGAACGACCCGCCGAGCTTTCAAACGGAGTCGTCTCGCGTCAAGGCTAAGGTCACCGTCAAGGTGCGGGGTGCCGAGACGATCGACTACGACGGGCGCACGACCATCCTGATCTACCGCACGCTCGACAAGAGGATTCCGCTCGGTTTCCGTTTGTTCTCGGTCGGGATTCCCGACCCCGGGCTCGACCTCGTTCCTAAGGTCAAGTGGCGCACGGGGTTCGACGTCCTCGGGTACACGGGTGACGGTGATTACACGATAGGCCTCACGACCCTCAGTCCCAGCGGCCCCCACGGACTCGACCTCCCCAGCGGAATTCAGTCCAACGCCCTGCTGCAAATGATCGACCTGCGCGGCGCGCCGATCCTGAAGAGCTACAATGTCGCTCTCGAGCCGTGCACGGTCACCTCGAGCAAGCGAGGACGAGTCGGCACGCTTTCCTGCTCAAAGCTTCGTCAGGACGGTCCCCCCATTTCTTTGGTGATGACCTGGAACGCGCTCTAGGGGTGGTAGCGTCTCCGTCATGCGAAGGGCCGGTGCGGTAGCGCTTCTCCTCGTGGTCCTCGGCGGCTGTCGTAGCGGCGGGACGGGCATCCGTCCCGGCCCCGGGGGCAGCGATCCGATCGTCGAGGCCACAACCCGGCCGGCCACGGTGTCGCTCCGGGTAACCGGTGCCTTCACGCTGCAATACGACGGCCCCGCCACGCTCCAAATTGTGGTTCCCAGCCTCAAGCTGGATGCTGCGCTACGACTGTTTTCGGTCGCGCTCGACAAGCCGGTGACCGTCCGCAACACCAATGTCCGCGTCGGCGTGAACCTGTTTGGATACACCGGAGACGGGGTCGCCACAATTCCCACCGCCGGCGCCTCACCTGCCGGCGGTGGGCTACCGAGCATCGCTTACGTGGAGGTATCTCCAACGACGGGTTCCGGGACGCCGGTCACCTTCAAGCACGCTGCCAAGACCTGCCGCCTCGAGACCGGGCTGCGGGGTCGCAGCGGACGGCTGGAGTGCGCCTCGCTGGGCACTGCGGCAGGCGACAAGACCGTAAGCGTCTCGTTCACCTGGACTGCCCAATAGCCGGCGGGACGGTCCGTCCTCGCGGCCGCCCGCGCCGGCCCCCGGCCGCCGCCCCCAAGTACCCGATGCCGGACCTTCCGGCGCTTCCGCGATGGCTCGAACGGGAGGTGGACCAGGCGGCCTCGGCCCTCCGGCGCGATCCCGCTAAGGCGGCGCTGCAAAAGGCCTACGCGGCGCGCGAAGCCGGCAGGCTCGGGGCGGCCCTGGCTGCTGCGAGACTGGCCAAGGACGCAGCGCCCCGGTCTGCGTCGATCAGAGGCCTTGTCGGAACCCTGGCGAGGGCACGGGGGCACCTCCAGGAGGCTCTGGCTGAGCTCCAGGCCTACCGGCGGCTTTCGGGGGACCTCCGGTTAGAGCCGCTCGTCGCGGACTGCTACCGGGCCCTTGGACGGCCCGAACGCGCGCTCGAGGTCGCTTCCGGAGTCACCCGCGACGAGGTCGCTCCGGTGGTGTGGATCGAGGCCCAACTGGTCCGTGCCGCGGCCCACGGCGATCGCGGCCATTTCGACGCGGCGATCGGCGTGCTGCGCTCGGCCGAAAGCGAAACCAAATCCGAGGCCGGCCGGCGCCGGCTCCGGGCGGCGAGAGAAGCCCTGGAGCAACGCTTCCGGGAGGCTAACCCCGGGTCATGAAGTAGCGAAGGTAGCCGGCAGCCGACGACCGAAAAGCGTTCAGCGAGTCGAACTTGGCTTTCAAGGCGGGCTGCTCGTACACCGCCGCGTACTCTTCCCGGGTTGCGTCCTCCAGGCGTGCGGTTACGAAATCTAGATCCGTATTCTCGCTCATCGCGCTGCGAACGATCTCCCCGAAACGGGTCAGCTTGCCGGCAGCTTCGCTCAGCAGATCCCGATCGGCCGGAGCAGGCCCGAAGTGCGTCAGGTACAGACCCGACGGATCACGGCTGCGGTACCGCTCGAGCGTCTGAAGAGCCAGTTCCAGGTCGAAGTCGGGCGGGGGAGTAGCCGGTCGGAGTATTCCGGACTCGGGCAAATACACACCCATCGAATCCCCCACGAAGATCACGCCGGATTCGCTGTCCTGAACGGCCATGTGGTGGCGCGCGTGTCCCGGGGCGTAGATGACATCGAGACTCCGACCTCCGCCCAGGTCGATGACGTCCCCGTCGGCCACGGCTCTGAGCCGGTCGGGCGGAACCGGCTTGAGCGGCCCGAAAAGGCGGTCGAGCGACTCACCGAACACCCGGTACGCGCTGGCCATGAGCTTCGCGGGATCGACCATGTGCCGCGCGCCTTCCTCGTGGACCACGACGGTCGCGCGTGGGAACGTTTCGATCAGATCGCCGGCGCCGCCTGCGTGATCCAGGTGAATGTGCGAGCAGACCAGCCACGCCACGTCGTCCCGGCCTACACCCAGGGAGAGAAGGCCTTCCGTCAGGTTGCCGGCCACGCTGGCGGGCCCGGTCTCGACGACTGCCGGGCGCAGGCCCGGCACCAGGTAGCCCGCGACCAGGTCGGACATGCCGGCCATCTCAGTATCGACCGCGACGATTCCCGCGTCGAGCGGGATGGTCTTCACGCGTCCCTAGAGGCCTATGCCCAAGCGGCGCCTGACCAGGCCGGCCAGCGAGAGCGCGAATCCTCCGCTGAGCACCGCCTTGGCCATGTCCTTGGGCGCCCACGGCTTCAGCCTGATCGTCGACCAGTTCACCTTCAAGCGCAGCTTGCCCGGGCCGATGCCGCCTCCGACCACTACGGTCTGACCTCCACCACCGGTCTGGGCCGGGATGGTGATCTCGGGGATCGTGATCGTCGGAATATTGATCGTCGGGATCTGGGGGATCAGCGGACCATCATCGTCGTCCGCCGGCGGAGGCGGGAATCCGGGGCGAGCGATGGCCTCAGCCCTCACGCGTCCGAACGTGAGCGCTACGGTGCGAACCTGCTTTGCAAAACCGGCCGCACCTCCCGGGCAGACGAGGGCGACGTCGCCGCGCTGGTTGATCTCCTTCTCGGCGTCGGCGCACTGCTTGTCGGCTGCGTCGAGACCGTCTTTGGCGTACATCGCCGCCTCGCCCAGGTACCTGGACGGAACCGCCGTCGTGACCTCGATATTGAGCCCGCGCGCGAACGCCTTGGCGACCTGGCCTCCTTCGAGAATCTCGTTGCGGCCGAAGTCCGTGCCTTTCTTGGGATCTCCGCCGAAGTACATCCTGATCCCCGTCTCACCGAGGCCACCCCCAGAGGCGAAGAACGCGTTGAGCTCGTCGCTATTGACATAGCGGACCCCCCGCCCGTTGGCGACCTCGTTCTTCACCCCGCCGAAGACCTTTTCGAAATCCTCCTGGGACGAGGCGCCCCGCAATCCCAGAATCGTGTCGGGATCCGGGTTGAGGCACTGGACCTGCTCGTAGGCGTTTCCTTGTGCGTCGTTGGCCGTGCTGACGCGGCAGGCCCGGTGGATTAGCAGACGCCATGCGGCCAGCGCACCCTCGCCGGTGGCGTTGCTCTCGGCGCGCGCTTCCAGGCGGATCGAGTCGATCGTGAAACAGTTCGTGCACCGGCCGTCGCCTGTGCGGTTTCCAATGTTGAGCCCGTTGATCTCCGCCACTGCGATCGAGACCGCGCGGTCGTCCTCGCGCAGGGTCTCGCTTGCGCTCGACACGGATCCCACGGTGACCAGGCCCATCTGCTGTCTGGGGTTCGGCGTGAAGGCCCGGGGGTCGTCTTCCTGCGGCGTCAACGAAGGGGTCGGCGAGGCGACGGGGAACGTCGTGGGATTCTCTTTCTCCTTGGCCGCGTCCTCGTTCGGGTCGTACGTGCCCGGCGCTTCCTCCGGGGATCCCGGCGCCGGCAACAGGACCAGATTCGTCAGGTAGCCATGCGTGTAGGCGCGCGGCCGGTCGCTGTGCTCCGCCGTCGCACGCACGACGCCGGCGCCGACCCGGGCCGTCGACGAGTTGCCGACGTTCTCCCGACGCAGGACGAACTCTTCCTTTTCCGCTCCGCCGGGCTGGGATGCCGTCACCTCGGTCGGCACCTTGGTGCCCGTGGTCAAGCCGTGAAAGCTGTTGAGGAGTCCGTTGTTCAGCAACCACCCGATGCTCGTAGCCGAGGAGGGATAGCCGACCTCCGATGTGGAATGAACCAGTGAGGGGCCAACAGAAACGGGCACGACGGAGACCGGTAATCTCATGTCGCCGGTGGCGGTCACCGGCGTCGCGTCGGCGACGGCGTTGTAGGCCGACAAGGACTCCGGCTCGACGACCCCGGCCTCTTCCGTTTGGGCGGCCGGCGCCGCGATGAAGCTCCAAACGAACAGAGCGAGGATGCTCGCCGCCGTCCAGCGCACAAAGCGCTTGCGATCCAGCGGCCGCGAACGCATCATCGGTCCCATCGTGGTCCTCCTTACGCCGTGGACGAACGCCGCGTCCGGCGTCGCCGTGCGGGAGCCTTGCGTTTCGGCTCCGGTCCCTTGCCGAGATATGAGGAGCGGACCAGATCCGAGTCGCTGCGAAGCGTCGCCGCGTCTCCAGACATCGCAACACTGCCCTTCTCCAGGACGTACGCCCTTCCCGCCACCTGGAGAGCGAGGTTCACATACTGCTCAACGAGCAAGATCGTCGTTCCCTGCGTATTGATCTCCGTCACGAGCCGCATCAACTGTTGCACCACGACCGGCGCGAGCCCGAGGGACAGCTCGTCGATCATGAGCAGCCGGGGCTCCGGGAGCAGGGCCCTAGCCAGCGCGAGCATTTGCTGCTCGCCTCCGGACAGCGTTCCAGCAGCCTGGGTCCAGCGCTCCTCGAGACGCGGGAACAATTCCGTTACGCGCTCGACTCCGCCCTTCCACGACCCGCGCTCCCGCCGCTTGGTGTAGTGGCCCATCTTCAGGTTCTCTTCCACCGTGAGCGAGGGGAAGATCCCTCGTCCTTCGGGAAGATGGGACACGCCCATCGCGACGATGCGCTCGGCCGGCAGCGTGTCGATCCGCGTTCCGTCCAGGTGAACCTCGCCGGTCAATGGGCGCAGCAGCCCGGAGATCGTTCTCAGCGTGGTCGACTTCCCGGCTCCGTTGGCTCCCACGAGCGCAACGATCTCGCCCTCGTCGACCCGCAGCGACACGTTGCGCAGGGCAGCGATGTGCCCGTAAGCGACGTGAATGCCGGTGACCTCAAGCAAGGACGACCTCCTGTCCGAGGTACGCAGCGATCACTTGCTCGTTCGATTGAATCTCGGCCGGCAAGCCTTCGGCGAGATTCCGGCCGAACTCCATCACGTATACGTAGTCACAAGCCATCATCACCAGACGCATGTCGTGTTCGATGATCAGGATGGTGATCCCCATATCGTCACGGATTCGGAAAAGGTGCTCGGCGAAGCCGTCCGTCTCGGTGACGTCGAGTCCGGACGCCGGCTCGTCCAACAGAAGCAGCTTCGGTTGGGAAACGAGTGCCCTGCCGAGCTCCACGAGGCGCAGCGTCCCGAACGGCAGCCCGGCGACCCGCGTGTCCTCCAAACCATCCAGGCCGAGCATGGCCAGCGTTTCACGCACGCGCTGCTTCAAGCGGGCATCCTGCGCCCGGCTGCGCTGTCCCATGACTAGATTTCCCGCAAAACCCGACCCGTTCTGTAGATGCGTCCCGATCATGAGGTTGTCGAAGACGGACAGACGCGGGAACAGGCGCATGATTTGGAACGTCCGCGCCATCCCTCGCTCGGCTCTCTGGAAGGTCGGGGCCTCGGCGATGTCCACGCCGCCGAGTCGAATCCGCCCGCCTTGCGGCTTCACCAGCCCGTTGATCGCATTGAAGAAGGTGGTCTTTCCGGCACCGTTGGGGCCGATCAGCCCTGTGATCTCTCCGTGCCGAACCTCGAGGGAGACACCGTCGTTGGCAACGACGCCTCCGAAACGCACCGTGACTTCGGTTGCCTCGAGCATGACCGGGGCGTCGCTGCGGCTGGTTCGCCGTCCGCGGGCCTCGAGCAGCGCATCAAGGCGATCGGCCGCCGACACCGCCCGGCCGTTGCCGATACCGTTGCCGTCGGCGGCAAGGACCTGCTCGGCCGCGTCCTCGCTGATCTCGATCTCGGCCGGGACCAGCGTGGTTTCGGGAAGCATCGGCGCCGACTCTCCGGCGCTCTCTGCCTCCATCATGGCCGGCTCCAGGACGATGGTTCGCTTGGCACGGGCTTCCTTGCGGGCCTTGCGCTCCAGGTGCTCGCGCCGCAGCTCCTGCCGCATCGTGATCATCCCGCCCGGGTTGCGGATCAAGGTGAAGATCAGCAGGCCGGCCGTGATGACCCCGACCCACGTGTCGAGGTTTTGGAAGACGTCCCGGAACAGCCAGCCGTCGATGAGCACGAAGTTGATGCCGATGACGACGGCCCCTGCGATTGCGCCGATTCCGCCGAGCACGGCCACGGCGAGATACTGGATCGACTTGGCAAAGTTATAGTCGAGCGGGGTCGCAGAGCCGATGAAACTGAGGTTGATGCTGCCGGCGACCCCGAGAATGAACCCGCTCACGGCAAAGGCTATGAGCTTGTAGCGCATCACGTTGATGCCGAGCGTTTTGGCGGCGACCTCACTGCCTCGGATGGCAAACCATGCTCGCCCGGTCTTGGAATCCCTGATGTTTGCGACCAGGAAGATCACGAGTGCCGTGAGCGTCCATGCCGCGTAATACATGAGCCGGTCGTTGGTGAGAGAATATGGTCCGATGTGTGCATCCGGGACCAGCACGCCGTTGAACCCACCCGAGAACCAGCGCTGCTGCAGAAGGCTCGCCTCGAGTGCCCATTGGAAGGATAGCGTGGCTATGGCGAGATAAAGCCCGCGAATACGCAGGGCGGGTAGCCCGATGCCCACTGCGATGGCAGCCGATGCCGTGCCGGCGAAGACCACGTTCAGAGGAAATTCGATACCGACTCGATTCGTGATCTGCGCCGCGGTGAAGGCTCCTACGCCCATGATCCCGGCCTGGGCCAGCGAGATCTGGCCGACCCATCCGGTGAGCACGACCAACGAAAGGGCGGCGAGAACCCAGATCGACGAGCGCACGGCGAGGTTCGCCCACGGCTGCGCGGGCACGAGCCACGGCCAGATCAAGAGCGCCAGGATCAGGCCTCGGCGAAGGCGCTTGTTCTCTCGGATGGAGAGCCGCCCTGCCGGCATCAGATCTCTTCCTCCCTAAGCTCGGAACCGAACAGCTGCTCCCAGCGGACGTACAGGAAGCCGATAACGAGCAGGAACACCGCCGCTTCCTGGATCCCGACCAAGTCGGCCATCCGGAAACCCCCGATATTGATGCCGGGGAGCAGCGCCCATAGGACGCCGAGCGCCAGCGCTCCGAAAAACGTGAGCTCGATCGAAACGAGGCCTCCGAACAGTGCAGCGGCAAGTGCCGGAATCGACTGGAAGGTGAGGCCGAGTGGAGTCAGCGTGACGATGGGGGAGAGCAGTATCCCGGCTACCGCTCCGAGGAGCCCGCCGAGTGCCCATGTGATCGTCGATACCCGGTCCGACGGAACTCCCATGAGCAGCGCCGCGCGCCGGTCGTCCGACACGGCTCGCATCGAGATGCCGAGCGTGGTGCGACGGAACAGATACACGACAGCAGCCATGATCGACAGCGTCACGGCCAGGACGTAGAGGCGGTCGTACCCGATCGCGATCTCACCAAACCGGACCGCGCCGCGAGGGAAGATCTCGAGCTTGCGTGGATCCTGCCCGAACCTGTTGGATGCCAGCTCGGTGGTGAACGCCAGAACACCCACGGTCATGATCACGCTCACAAGGATGGGCTTGTCGCGGAGCGGGCGCAGCAGTATCCGCTCCATGGCCACGCCGAACAACGTCCCGAACGCGAGCCCGGCAAGAATCCCAACGACCAGCGGCATGTTCCACGTTTCGCTGACGAACCACACCACGTAGGCCGAGAACATCGCGGTTCCGCCGATGGCGAGATTCAAGACCCGCGACGCCCGGTAGATCATGACGACGGACGTCGCCAGAAGCGCCCACAGGACGCCGATTGGAAGGCCGGCGATGATCAGCTCGAGATAGAACACTGCTTACTCTCCTGGGGTCGGGTCCTTCCACCATCCACCGGGCGGCATTCCGGGCTCGGATGTCACCGCCACCCACTGGCCGTAGCTCTTTTTCCCGCCGGCCCTGGCTTGAACGATGAGTCCGGACAAGTTGCCGTAGTGTCCCTGACCGGACCCGAATGCGCTGTAGTTCAGCGGCTGAGTCAGCCCGCCGGCGGAGTAATTGCGGATGCTATTCGCGACCTCGATGATCCGTTTCCGCGTGAGACAGCTCCCGGCTTTTCGCAGCACCTCCACAGTGAGCGCAGCTCCTGCGTAGCCTCCCTCGAGGTAGGGGTTTTGGAGGTCGACACCGCTGAAGTATTTCTGCACAATGCGCTTGTATTCCGCTACCGCAGGGACGCTGTCGAACTGCGGGAGCGGTGGGATGTAGGAGGTGCCGGCGAACAGACCCGTCTCGACCGCGTAACCGCGGGTCTGCTCCAGCACCAGGTCGAGAAAGAGCGGTGCGCCGCCGCCCCAACCCGTTTTGGGACGGAACTGCAGGTTCTGCGCCGCCTGCAGCGCGCGGATTGCCCCCGAGGGGTCGATGAGGAGCCCGACGTAGTCGGGGATTCCGTCGGAGACTCCCTTGTTGCGGGCCTGGTTCTTAACGTCTGCCCAGACCGGCGTGTAGTCCTGCTCGCTGATGCCCACGCGCTTGTCGGCGACCAGCTTGATCCCCGATGCGGGAATGGCCTTGCTGAAGGCTTCCCGGGCCTCGGCGCCGGCAAGAAGATCGAGCCATACCAAGGCTATGGTCTTGACGCCCCGCCGCTTCAGGTCCTGTAGGGCAATCCGCGCCGAGCTGCGTGTCGACGTGCCGATCGGCCATTGCATCGGCGAGCGGAACTGGGTCTCGATCAGGCCGGACGTTCCGATGACCGGCACCTGCTTGCCCTCGAGGTAGGTCTTCGCCGCGTCTAGGCCGTTCGAAGAGGGCACGGTGGTCAGCAGGAACACCTTGTCCCGCTCGACTAGGGTCTTGATCGCCCCCTTGCCCTTCTGCGCGTCCCATCCGTCGTCGTAGTAGACGAGCTTGATCTTGCGTCCGAAGAGGCCGCCCTTGGCGTTCACCTCGTTGAAGTAGGATTCCACGCCCTTGCGAATCGGGCCGGAGATGTTCGAGACGGGGCCGGACAAAGCATAGGTCGTGCCAAGCTTGATCGTGCTGCCGGTGATCCCGATATCAGTCGCCTTCCCCTTGCACGACGTGTCGCTTGAATAGTCGCCGCCGCCGCCGCCGATGGTGCCGCCGCCTGTCGTGCCGCCGCCGATCTTTGTCCCCTGACCCGGCACGCCTGTCGCGAAGGTGGTCGGAATCGGGCCCCCGGGGCCACCACCACCTACCAACTCCACGTTGGGGGCTTGAATGCTGCATGCGGACGCCACGAGCGCCAGCGTCACGGCGCCGATTGCCGCCCGGACCATCCCGCTCCTCGTCCGTCCCATCATGTCCTCCTCGATACACCGGAGACGCTTCCACGCGCACGCCCGGCGGCCCCCGTGCCATCTCGGCGCGGGCGGTGCCGGTAAGCCTGATTCATACACGGTGTCGATTCGCCCCGCCTCGCCTGCTTTCCTGCCTCCGTTTTTGCAGGTCATCGAGGCAAATCGAACCAGGCGGTCACATCGTATGGCGGGAGCCACGCTCAGGGCCAGGGGGGCTTCCGGATTCGCCCGTTAACCCGTTCCGGAGTAGCCTCGCTGAACCGTGTGCAGAGCCGTCGCCGTAATAGCAGTCGTCCCCGACGATCTGGCCGCCCGCCGGCTCCAAATCGCCGTCGGATCCGAAGCGCAAATCGTCGGTGTGGCCGTTGACCTCGATGATCTAACGAATGTCACGGCATCCCGGACGTTCGACGTCGTCGTGATCGACGGCCGGAGCCCGGCGGCCGGCGAAGCCGTCCGGAGCGTCCGAGAGAGCCATCCGGCGGCCGGCATCGTCTGGATCGGCGAGAACATCCCTCCCGGGACCCATGCCACGGTCTCCCCGGAGCGCCTGTTACAAGATCTCGCCAAGGGTGTCTCCCGGGCCCTGACATCCCGGAAGTAGGCTCTAGATCTAATCCAGTAGCCGCATGACGGTGCCGCTTCGCGGTTTCGGGA
The DNA here is from genome assembly GCA_046713235.1 of Actinomycetota bacterium. GTDB lineage: Bacteria > Actinomycetota > AC-67 > AC-67 > AC-67 > JBKKBZ01. Next base: position 19,446 of record JBKKBZ010000034.1, read on the forward strand.
AGAAGTATGTCGATTTGGGCGGCATCGCTTCGCCCTCCAGGGCAATGCGTGTCACCGACTCGACCGGCGTGGGGGCGAGCAGCACGGCGAGCGAGGCCTCACCTCGAGTCAGAGCCCGATCGGCCTCGGCGGCGCTATGGACGAACCCCGGCCCGCCGACCGGTAGCCCATCGAGGAGCGTCTCGAAGACAAAGGCATGGAGAAGCGACACATCGAGTGACCGCCAGGTGCCGGAGCGCTCGGCGGGCATAGCCGCTGCTGCGGCCTTGTCGTCGGTTAGCCGCGCAAACCACGCGCGGCGGCGATCCATGAGCACGAACGTCGGCCCGAGAACGCGCCGTCGCGCGAGCTCGCGTTCGAGCTCGTCGGTCGACCGCGTCGCCGACTTTTCCACGTGAAAAGTCTTTGCCATACGGGCCAGCACACCCTCGGGCCGAACGCCGGTCAGCACCCGGTGGATCGGCAGGACGAGGGGTCCGGCCCACGCGGTGTCTACGGCGAGGACGAGGATCGCATCCCACGGTCCCGGCCCATCGGCCGCGCGCCGCTCGTCTCGGTACGCCTCGGCGGTTCGCAAGCGATGATGGCCGTCGGCAACGACGAGCTGCAGCGGAGCCAGCGCCTTTTGGATCGCGCCGACCTCCTCGGGATCCTCGATGCCCCATAGGCGGTGGCCGATCCCGTCGTCGGTGGTGAAATCCGCCAGCGGCTGTGCCTCCGCCGCGCGAGCGGTGGCTTCTCGCGCCGCACCGTCCTGTCCCTCGTATAGGCAAAGGATCGGCTCGAGGTTGGCCCGCGTCGCTCGCATCAACGCCATTCGGTCGGCGACGGGCCCGGGCATGGTTCGCTCGTGGGGCAGGATGGAGGAACCGTCGAGAGCCGTCGCACATAGAAAGCCGCGCTGCCTGCGCTCTTCCCCGTTTACCGTCACCGTCTGCTCGTACAGGTAGAAGCGCTCGGTGTCGTCGCGAACGAGCACTCTCTCCTTCAGCCAGCGATCGAGGAGCGTCGCCGCCCGCGTATACTTGTTTGTTGCGGCGTCGTCGTCGGGTTCGTCACGGCCGAGGGTGAGCCGGACGACGTTGTGTGGCGCCGCACGCTCGAGGCGGTCTCGTTCGTCGGGGGTGATGACATCGTAAGGCGGTGCCGTCAAGGCCGGGAGGTCGCCCGACCCGGCCGCGTAGCGGATGCCTGTGAACGGTTTGACTTGAGCCACGAGGGAGATTTCTAGCAGTCGATGAGCGAGAACGCGTATTCGCTGTTCGTGCGCGGAGGTGCGCTCCCGTCCGAAGGGCACCCGCACGCCGCCGCCGTTCGAATCACCCTCGCCTCGTGATCCTCGCTCAGGCGTTCTCCCAGTTCGTTCTGGACCTCGACGGCGTGATGTGGCGAGGTGACCGCGCCATACCGGGATCGCCCGAAACCGTGAACGCGCTGCGCGACGCCGGAAAGAGCCTCGTCTTCGTGACGAACAACTCGTGGTCTACTCCGAAAGAGGTTGCCGAGAGGCTCGGGCGGCTGGGGGCTACGGCCCGGCCCGAGGATGTCGTCACCTCGGCGGCCGCCACCGCCTTGCTCATCCGGCGGGAGGTTCCCGCGTTGCGGGGCCGCGGAGCGCTGGTGTTGGGCGGCACGGGGCTGACGCAGGCGATGGAGGAGATCGGGCTTCGGCTCACCGACGGAAAGGATCCGCGCGAGGTCTCCCTGGTCGTCGTGGGGCTCGATAAGCGCCTGACCTATGAACGGTTGCGCCGTGCAACGCTCGCCATTCGGGCCGGAGCGACGTTCGTCGCCGCGAACACCGACCCGACGCTTCCGGCCGCCGACGGCCTCTGGCCCGGCGCCGGAGCGATCGTCGCCGCACTCGTCACGGCGACCGGCGCAACTCCAATGATTGCGGGCAAGCCTCATGCTCCCCTGATGGACGTTGTGCGGGAGCATCTCAGCGGACCCGCTCTGGTGGTAGGGGACCGCGTGGACACCGACGTTGCTGCGGCCAAGGCCGCAGGCTGGCCGTCGGCGCTCGTGCTGACGGGCGCGACCGGCCTGGCCGACCTCGCAGCCGCGGATGCGTGGCCGGACTTCTTGCTCAGGGACCTCTCCCACATACTTCGTGATCTGCCCCACCCGGTGTTGCGGCCGGCGACGGGGCCCGACCTTCCGGCGATCGCCACGCTGCTTCATGACGGGGGGCTCCCTGCCGGGGCAGCCCGGGAGCGCCTGGGCCGGACCGTAGTCGCCGAGATCGACCGCCGGGTCCAGGCCACGGCCGGTTGGGAGGCCGTCGGAGGCGCAGCGCTCTTGAGGTCGGTGGCCACGAGCCCCAAGTTCCGAGGAACAGGCCTCGGCGTCCAGGCCGTCGCCGGGGCGCTGCGGGGGATCGCCCGAGCCGGGCTGCGGGAGGTGTTCCTGGTCACCCCCGACGCCGAAGGCTTTTTCGCCGTCTGCGGATTCGCCGGGATCCGCCGCGAAGAACTCCTTCCGGCGATCGCTGCGCATCCCCAGCTAACCCGGGAATGCCCCTCGACATCGCCGGTGATGCGGATGACGCTGCCCTTGCCGGAGCGACCTCAGGCCCAGTCTGGGTAGGAAGGCCGGCTCCGCCGGTAACCGCCCAGCACGACGAGCAGGATCATCCCCGCGACAAATCCGCCGACGTGGGCGAAGAAGGCGACGCCCGAGGAGGCCGACGCTCCGATGGAGGTAACCCCGCTGAACACCTGAAGGAGGAACCACAGGCCGAGCAGCAGAGCCGCCGGCATCTCAACGGTCGTGATGAACACGAGCATGATCAGCAGGGTGGTCACGCGTGCCCGTGGAAACAGCAGAATGTACGCGCCCAGGACTCCGGCGACGGCTCCGGACGCGCCGACCATCGGCGTGAGCGAGGACCGGGAAGCGGCCTCGATACTCGCCATGCCGCCCGAGACGAAGGACTGAAGGTATGTCGCCGCGATGCCGGCCACAAAATAGAGGATGAGGAATCGCGCCGGGCCGAGACGATCCTCGATGTTGTTGCCGAACACCCACAAGAAGAGCATGTTCCCTGCAATGTGGAGCAGTCCTCCATGGAGGAACATGGAATAGACGATCGAGAGCCACACGTTCTTGTCCGGACACGGCGGGGCTCCGATCGGGGCTCCGTGCAGCACCTCCCACGGGATCGTTGCGCGACAGAAGAAGAAGCGGGCCTGTTCGGTGGCGCCGGCCGTCAACGGCTCCGTGAGAAAGACCAGCACGTTGACGGCGATGAGCCCGATCGTGAATACGGCCGTTCTTCGGGTCGGGTTGTGATCCCGGAGCGGGATCATCCTTCAGAACAACTGCCTCAGCAGCACGAGGTCGCGCGCGTTCGCTTCGATGCGAAGCCTTCCCGACAGGAACGCGAACACCGGCGAAAGGTGCCCGTCCGACAGCGCCGCGAGATCAGCACTCGACACCGAGATCAGCACATCGCACTTCGTGCTTCCGTTTCGAACGGTCCGAAGCGCGGTGAACCCGCCCTCCGCGAATGTTGTCTGATATCGCAGCTCGAGATCGGTGACGACGCAATGAACCACCCGGCGATCGGGGAGGTCGGTTGCCCGGCCGCCGCCGTTCCACCGGCGAAGCAACTCTTTGAGCGTCGTCTCGACTTGTGCCGCCGTGGCCACGGCGCGAGGATAGCACGGCACACATACGGTCAAACTGAGGAGACCCACTCGGGAGGACGACATGCTCGACGCTCTGAGACGATATGCGGGTGCGCTTGCCGGGTTTGCAGAGATCCCTCGCCAGCGAGCCGAGCAGATCGCGACGGCACTGGCCAAGCAGGGCTTCATTTCCGGAGACCAGGCCCGCACGCTTACCACCGATATCGTCCGGCGCAGCCGGGCGAATCGCGAACGCCTGCGCGAGATCCTGCGCAAAGAGCTGCCTCGTCTCGGCGTCGCCACGCGTGAGGAGGTCGACCGCTTGCAGCAGCGGGTAGCCGCAGTGGAAGCGAACCAGCGGGCAAGCCGGGTGTCGGCTGCACCGCGCGCCAAGACCGCTCGAACGGCGACGACCAAAACGCCACGCCGGGCGGCAGGCACGCCTCCCCGCACCTAGCTCCGGGTTCTGCGATCCTCGGTGTAGGCTGTCCTCGTGGATCCACGAGATGTTCACGACCGGCTCGATCGTATCGAGGAGCTTCCGCTCGCGGAGCGCGCGGCCGCAGTCGAATCGATCGAGCTATCGCTCCGAGCGGAGCTCGACGCCCTGGCGGCCGACGAGCCCGGGGGGTGACCGTGGCCGGTGCGCGCGGCGCCGGCGAGGCTCCGCGTTTCGCATCACGTGGTGGCGAGAAGCTCGACGCCGCACTCGACCGATTCGGGATCCACGTTGCCGGCTTTCGCGCGCTCGACGCCGGTGCGTCGACTGGAGGCTTCACAGACTGCTTGCTTTCACGCGGGGCCCGCGAGGTCGTGGCGGTTGATGTGGCTTACGGAGCGCTGGCGTGGCGGCTCCGCAACGATGCGCGCGTCCGGCTGCTCGAACGGACCAACATTCGCTCCATCAACCCGGCGGCAGTCGGCGAGCCGGTGGACCTTGTGGTGGCCGACCTCGCTTTCATCTCTCTTCGCACGGTAAGCGATGCGCTGCTGGGCCTGTGCCGTCCGGCGGCCGGGCTCGTCCTCCTCGTCAAGCCCCAATTCGAGGCACCCCGCAGCGCCGTCGAACGCGGTGGGGTCGTGCGGGATGCGGCCGTTTGGGCTTCGTCGATGGCCTCCGTGGCCGCAACCTACAGGAATGCCGGTTGCGTGCTTCTCGGTGCGTGTGCGTCGCCGCTGACCGGCCCGGCCGGGAACCGCGAGTTCTTCCTTCACCTGCAAGCGCCGGGACCGTCTCCCGGCACCGACATGGGAGACGGCCCCATCGAGCGAGCAATCGAGGAGGCTCCGTGAAGCGAGCCGGCATCGTTCTGCACAACTCACGCGTTGAGGCCGGCGAGATCGGACGTCGCCTTGCCGCCGACCTCAATGCGCGCGGTGTCGGACTGACGGCTCTTCCCGTCGACGCCGAGCGCTTGGGCGAGCCGGTGCTGCCCGCTACTCCGGAGCTGTTCGGCCATGATCTCGACCTCGTGTTCGTGCTCGGCGGTGACGGAACCATGCTCGCGGCAGCGCGCCGTCTCTCCGGAACAGGTACTCCGCTGCTCGGCGTGAACCTCGGCCGGCTCGGGTTTCTCACAGAGGTGGAGCGCGACGAGATCACGAACGCTCTCGATCGCGTCTGTGCGGATGACTTTGCCGTGGACGAGCGCGCGACGATCGAGGGCGAGACGACGATCGGGGGCGAGACGAGGCCGATCTGGGCCCTCAACGACGTGATCGTCGAGCGCCGGGCTCCCGGTCGTCTCGTCAAGCTTGCGGTAGAGATCGACGGTCATCCGTTTTGCGATTTCGCCGCCGACGGTCTGATCGTCGCCACACCGACCGGATCGACCGCCTACTCCTTTTCGGCACACGGTCCGGTCGTCTCCCCGGCGCTTCGGTGTCTGGTGCTGACTCCCGTCTCGGCGCACATGCTCTTCGATCGAGCGTGTGTCGTCGGCCCAACCGAGGACATCGCTATTACCGTGCTCCCGGACCCCGACGTAGTGGCCCTCTCCCTCGACGGTCAGGAGAACTACGAGCTGCGACCGGGAGATCGAGTCGTCCTTCGTACGGGCGGGGAAGCGGTACGCCTGGCGCGGCTGTCGGGCGCGCCGTTCTGGTCGCTGGTGCGATCGAAATTCCACCTGCGAGGCGCCTGATCTCCGGGCCGGCCGGCACGGCTCGGCTAGGATGGCGGCGCATGCGGACGGCCAAATCGTGATGCGGCTGCGGATCAGGCGACGCCGCGGCGACGGCATCCTTGCCGGGATCGCCCGGGTAGACCGTCGCACAAAGAATCTGCTCCACAGGCTCCGGCCCGGCGACGTAGCGGTCATCGACCATCAAGATCTGGATCTCTTGTCCGCCGAGGGATTGGTCGAACGAGGCGCTCTGGCCGTCGTCAATGCGGCAGCCTCGACCTCCGGTCGGTATCCGAATGCGGGCCCCATCGCCCTGGCACGGGCAGGGATCCCTCTGCTCGACTCCGTCGGTGCCGACGTCCTCGATCGCCTTCCCGAGGGTACGCGGGTCTTCATCGACGGAAACGAGATCTACACCGATGACGGCCGGCTGCTGGGCACCGGGATCCGGCTGGAGGCCCAGGAACTCGAACACCGGGCGGCCGCGGCGGCAGCAGGCATCGGAGACGAGATCGACCGCTTCGTTCGCAACACGATGGAGTACCTGTCGAGCGAGCGGGCGCTGATCCTCGAAGGTACCGGGATCCCCGATATCGACACCGACCTAACCGGGCGTCACGTCATGGTCATCACCCGCGGCCCCGGCTACAAACGTGACCTCCATGCTCTTCGGGCGTACGTGGCCGATGTTCGGCCGGTTCTCGTCGCAGTCGACGGCGCCGCCGATGCGGTGCTCGAAGAAGGGATGCGCCCGGATGTCATCGTGGGAGACATGGACTCGGTTTCGAACAATGCACTTACCTGCGGCGCGGAGATCATCGTGCACGCCTATCCTGATGGGCGCGCTCCGGGGCTCGAGCGCCTCGATGGGCTGGGGCTCGAGCCGAAGATCCTGCCGAGCGCCGGGACGAGCGAGGACATCGCAATGCTGCTTGCCTACGAAAAGGGTGCCGACCTGATCGTTGCCGTCGGATCCCACGACAACCTTGCGGACTTTCTCGACAAGGGTCGCAGCGGCATGGCGAGCACGTTCCTTGTGCGCTTGAAGGTCGGCTCGAAGCTGGTAGACGCCAAGGGTGTCAACCGGCTGTGGCGACAGCAGGTTCGTACCTGGGATCTCATGCTGCTCGTGCTCGCCGCCTTCGTGGCAATGATCATCGTCGCGGGAATCTCGAAGCCGATTCGGCTATGGATGAGCCAGACCATCGAATGGGGCAAAGACGTGATCTTCCGACTTAGTCATCTGTTCTGACGTGATCAATCTCCGCTATCACATCGTGTCGCTGGTTGCGGTCTTTCTCGCGCTCGGGCTCGGCATCCTCATGGGATCCACCGTCATCGACCAAGGAATCGTCTCCCAGCTCAGCGACCGCACCAAGCGTCTCGCAGAGCGGGCCGATCAGCTTCGTGCGGAGAACGACACGATCGGCCGCGAGCTCGATCTCTGGGATTCGTTCGCCGCTGCGACGGTGCCGGGCCTAATCCGAGGGCGATTGACCGGACGGCGAGCGGTCCTCGTAGTAGTCGAAGGTACGAAGCCTGCTGCGGTTGACGGGATCGCTCAGGCGCTGGCCGACGCAGGGGCCTCTGTGGCGGGCCGGGTGACGCTCACGGAGGGCTGGCAGCTCCGGAACGCATCGACCCGAGACCGCCTCGAGAGCGCGCTCGACGTGACCGACCGCTCGGACGACGAGCTGCTTCGCATCGCAGCGGAAAGGCTGGCCGGCCGCTTGGGGCAGACTCGTGAGCCGTCGGGCGACCTGCTGATTGCTCTTCGAGATGCGCAGTTCATCGGACTCGACGCGGCCGGCGGTGGTGATTTCCCGCCCTCCGGTGCGATGGTGGTGGTCGTGGCGTCGGGGCTGAAGGAGCACGCCGGGATGAATGAGCGCGCTCTCGTTCCGCTGCTTCGCGCCCTGGCGCCTGCGCGGCGTGTCTCCGTGGCCGAACCGCTGGCCTCCGCGGATTCGCTGGCGGATCGAGTGCGGTCGGACTCAGATCTCCGCAGAAGAATTTCCACGGTCGATGATGCCGACATTGCTCTGGGACGCCTTGCGCTCATCTTCGGCCTCCGATCCCTAGTCGCTCAAGGAAACCCGTCGCATTACGGCGCGCGCCAGAGCGCGACGTCGATCGTGCCGCCGTCGATCGTGCGATGAGCCCGCGATCCTCGCGTTCGACCACAGTGGTGGCCGTCGTTCCTGCCCGCGATGAGTCCGCTCGGATCGCCGCGACCGTTTACACACTCCTGCAGTCGGGACGCGTCGAGGAAGTGATCGTCGTCGATGACGGAAGCACCGACACCACCGCAGAGCGGGCCCGCGAAGCCGGCGCACGGGTGCTCCGCCTTCCTCGCAACCGCGGGAAAGGAGCCGCGGTCGCGGCCGGAGTCGAGCTTGCGTCGGCGCCGGTGCTCTTGCTCTGCGATGCCGACCTCGGGACGAGCGCCGGCGCGATCATTCCTCTGCTCGACGCCGTAATCGGCGGTACCGCCGACATGGCCGTCGCGGCGCCACCCGGCGGAGGACCCTCCGGCTTCGGGATGGTGGAATCGTTTGCTCGGTGGGGCATCCGGCTCCTCGGGGGCAAGAATCTCCGCCGGCCGCTCTCGGGGCAGCGGGCCCTGCGTCGGAATGACTTCCCGGTCGGAAACACGCCGGCCGGCTTTGGGCTTGAGGTGGGTCTCGGCGTCGATGCGTTGCGCGCCGGCCGGAGGGTGCTCGAGATCCCGTGCAGCTTCACCCATGCCCGCACCGGCCGGACCCTCAGCGGCTTCGCGCACCGGGCGAGACAAGGCGCGGCGGTTGCCCGCACCCTGGCTTCGCGGGCCCGCAGTCCGAGGAGGACTCGGGTGTGACGCGAGCGCTCGTTTCCCTCCTGGGTGGCCTAATTGCCTTGATTGCGACCCGAAGCGCCGTGCGAGCGATGCTCCCACGGGCCTCGCTCGTCGCGACCAACTACCGGGGCCTTCCCATCCCTACGGCAATGGGCATGACGGTACTCGCTGGGACCCTGGCCGGCACCGCCCTCGTGTCGCTGCTCATTGAGCTGGCTCCTCGATCGAGCGTTCTCGGGCAATCCGCCGGGTCCGCAGTTCCCCTGGTCGCTCTCGCCGTCGGATTTGGCCTCGTCGGCCTCTGGGACGATGTGGCCTCGGATCAGGAGCGCGGGTTTGGGGGCCACATACGGGCGCTGCGTCGGCGGCGTCTGACCGGTGGCGGCATGAAGATGGTCGCCGGGGCCTCGGTCGCGATCGTCGTTGTGGCCCCGGCATCGGACGGGATCGGCTGGGCGCTGCTGCACGGCGGAATCGTTGCCTTGCTCGCCAACATCTACAACAGCCTCGACCTGCGGCCGGGCCGCGCCGGCAAGTTTTTCATTCTTGCGGCGCTGCCGCTCACGCTCGTCTCGGAAGCGAGCGCCGTCCTCGCCGCGGCAATCGGATCCATGATGGCCTTCCTGCCCAACGATCTTCGCGAACGCGCGATGCTCGGGGACGTTGGCGCAAATGCGCTCGGCGCGCTGATCGGAGGGGCGGTTGTGTTCGCAGGCCCCCCGGCAGGGGTCCGTCTGGCCCTGCTGGCCGGCGCGGTGCTCCTCACCGTCCTCTCCGAGCGGCCCGGCTTTAGCCGTCTCATCGCCGCCGTCCCGCCCCTTCGCGGGCTGGATCGCGCGGGGCGCATCGAGGAGCGAAGTCCCGCCGAAGATTGAGTGCCCGGGATTGTGGAATCCTCGGCGCGCGTGCGATAGGCTGACCTCCCGAGGGTAGATGCCCTCGGGAGGTTTTTTTATTGAGCAAATATATTTTCGTGACGGGCGGCGTTTCCTCGAGTCTCGGCAAGGGCCTCACTGCTTCTTCTCTCGGCCGACTCTTGAAATCCCGCGATCTCCGGGTCGTGATGCAGAAGCTCGATCCGTACATCAACGTTGATCCGGGCACGATGAACCCCTTCCAGCACGGCGAGGTCTTCGTCACGGACGACGGCGGAGAGACCGACTTGGATCTCGGTCATTACGAACGCTTCATCGACGAGAACCTCACACGCGAATCGAGCGTTACGACCGGTGCGGTGTATTCGAACGTGATCGCCCGAGAGCGACGTGGTGAGTTCCTCGGAGCTACCGTACAGGTGATCCCGCATATCACCGAGGAGATCAAGCGCCGGATTCGCGGTCTCGCGGCGGAAGAGGTCGACATCGTCATCGTGGAGATCGGCGGCACGGTCGGCGACATCGAATCGCTACCCTTCCTCGAGGCGATTCGCCAGATGCGCCATGACGTCGGACGCGACAATGTGTTCTACCTTCATGTTTCGCTCGTGCCGTATATCGGTCCGTCGGGGGAGCTCAAGACCAAGCCGACCCAGCATTCCGTCGCGGAGCTTCGGTCCATCGGTATCCAGCCCGACGCCATCGTCTGCCGCTCCGATCGACCGTTGACGGCCGCACTCAAGAAGAAGATCTCCAGCATGTGCGACGTAGATCTCGATTCAGTCGTCAGCGCGATGGATGCGAGGAACATCTACGAAATCCCCTTGGTCCTTCACTCCGAAGGACTCGACGATGTCGTCGTGAAACATCTTGGGCTCGTCGCCGGGGAACCGGATCTGACCGACTGGGAAGCTCTCGTCCATCGGATCGACAACGTTTCGAAGACGGTGCGCATCGCACTGGTCGGAAAATACGTCACCCTGGCCGATTCCTACCTCTCCGTCGTCGAGGCCATCAAGCACGGCACGCTGGCGCACGACGCGGAGGCGGAGATCGTGTGGATCGCCTCGGACGATCTCACGCAGCCGGGCGCGCTGGCGGTGCTGGACGACGTCGACGGCATCGTGGTGCCCGGAGGATTCGGGATTCGGGGAATCGAAGGCAAGCTTCAGGCCGTGCGCACGGCACGCGAGCGCGGGATTCCGTTCCTCGGCCTGTGCCTCGGTCTTCAGTGTGCTGTGATCGAGTTCGCCCGGAACGTATGCGGGCTCGAGGGAGCCAACTCGAGTGAGTTCGAGCCCTCGAATCCTCATCCGGTGATTGCGCTCATGCCGGACCAGGCCGAGATCGAGAAGATAGGCGGCACGATGCGGCTCGGTCTGTGGGCGTGCAAGGTCGAGCCGGGAACGAAAGCCCATGCTGCGTACCGTTCCGATGTGGTGCTGGAGCGTCACCGTCACCGGTACGAGGTGAACAACGCCTACCGGCGCAAGCTCGAGGCCGGTGGCATGCGATTCTCGGGCACTACGGTCGAGGGGCGGCTGGTCGAGATCCTCGAGCTACCCGACCATCCGTGGTTCGTCGCGAGCCAATTCCACCCCGAGTTCAAGAGCCGGCCGACGAGGCCTCATCCGCTGTTCCGCGACTTTGCCGGCGCGGCCCTCACTCGAGCGGCAGCGACGGCCGGCCGGCAGGTCTCGGCCGGCTGACAACGCGATGATCATCGGCGTTCCTCGTGAGTTGATGGAGGCGGAGTTTCGCGTTGCAATCACGCCGTCCGGGGCCCGCGAGTTCGTTGAAGACGGGCATCGGGTGCTCGTGGAGCGCGGTGCCGGTGACGGGTCTTCACTCCCGGACGACGCCTTCGAGCGGGCCGGCGCCACGCTGGTGGGGTCGGCCTCGGACGTGTGGGCGGAGTCTGATCTCGTCCTGAAGGTCAAGGAGCCCCTTGCTCCCGAGTTTCCCTTGATGCGGGCCGGACTGACGCTCTTCACTTATCTGCATCTCGCCGCACACAAGGATGTCGCCGAAGCTCTCGCCGCCTCGAAAGCCACCGCCATCGCCTACGAGACCGTCGAGGCTCCGGACGGCAAGTTGCCGCTGCTTGCGCCGATGAGCGAGATCGCCGGCCGCATGGCTCCACACGTAGCCGCGCACTTCCTCGAGCGTCCGGCGGGGGGACGCGGCGTGCTCCTGTCCGGTGTCTCCGGCGTGCAGCCGGCCCGAGTCGTCGTTCTCGGCGCCGGCATGGCCGGCGCCAACGCGGCGTGGATCGCGCAGGGCATGGAGGCCGAGGTCGTTCTGATTGACAAGAACGTTGAAAGGCTCCGCTACGTCGACCACATCCACAAGGGCCGCATTCTGACGCTCGCATCGTCCGTGCTCACGGTGGAGGAGCAAGTCGCGAACGCCGACGTCGTGGTCGGCGCCGTATTGGTGGCCGGCGCGCGTGCCCCAGTAATCGTGCGCGAGGACATGATTCGGTCGATGCGACCCGGCGCCGTCATCGTGGACATCTCGATCGATCAGGGGGGTTGCTTCGCGACCAGTCGCGTCACGACGCATACCAATCCCGTCTACGTCGAGCACGGCGTGGTGCATTATTGCGTTGGAAACATGCCGGGAGGAGTCCCCCACACGTCAACGTACGCCTTGACCAACGCCACCGTCCCCTACGCGCTCACGCTCGCTCGCAAGGGTGTCGCGGATGCGGTCCGAGCAGACGCTGCCCTGGCCAAGGGCGTCAACGTCCACGAAGGAAGCGTCACCAACCGGCCGGTTGCCGAGGCCCTGGACCTTCCCTACGTACCTCTCGGCGAGCTCATCGCCGGCCTCGACTAAGCCGCGGGCGGGGATCCGCCGGCGAGCGCAATCCGGCCCCGCTCCAATCGTCACGCCAAACGGCTCGGGGAGGTTTACGATTCAGGTCTGTCTCCGGGGGTCGCCCGGGCGAGGAGGACCAGGTGGAAACGGCCGAAGCCGAGAAGTTCCGCACGTTGCTGACCGAACACCGGGAGGCGTTCTCGCGTCAACTCCGCGAGCTCGGAGCCGATCCCGACGATCCGGGAATCGAGAGCATGGACTTCGACTTCGGCTTTGCCGACTCCGCGCAGTCCACCGCCGAGCGGAACAAGGTCCTGGCCGTGATCGATCGTTTGCGAGAGGGCTTGCACGACGTGAATCTCGCATTGGACAAGCTCGAACGCGGCGAGTACGGCATCTGCGAGCGATGCGGAGAGGCAATCGCTCCCGAGCGCCTGGAGGCTTTGCCACACGCCCGGCTGTGCATGCGCGATAAGCAGCTCGAAGGTTAAACCGGGCCCGCCGGGTTTCCCTCTCTTGCCCGCACACGCGCGGGAGGGTTAGCATCCGCGCGCTCGTCCACACGTCCCCGAATCGCTCTGTCGACTTGTCGAGGTGCTCATGGCCCGCACGCTCAGTCTTCTCAACCAGAAGGGCGGTGTTGGAAAGACGACGACGTCGATCAACCTGGCTGCAGCGCTGGCCGAGTTGGGACAGCGCGTGCTCCTGGTGGACTTCGACCCGCAGGGAGCCACCACTGTGGGCGTCGGATTGAAAGCGAACGAACTCGATCTGACCGTCTACAACCTCCTGCTCGACCGCTCCGTCGGCGTCGCCGACATTCGAGTGAAGTCGCCCAAGGCCGGTATCGACGTGCTTCCCGCGAACATCGACCTCGCTGCGGCAGAGGTCGTGCTTGTCAGTGAGGTTGCGCGCGAGCAGGCGCTGAAGCGCGGCCTCGAGCCGGTGAAGGAGTCCTATGAGTTCGTGCTGATCGACTGCCCGCCATCGCTGGGTCTCCTCGCCGTCAACGCATTGACGGCGTCCGACGGCGTCATCATTCCGATGGAGTGCGAGTTCTTCGCCCTGCGCGGGATGGCGATGCTAGTCGACACCATCGAGAAGGTTCGTGATCGACTTAACCCTCAACTGAAGATCGAGGGGATCTTAGCGACCATGTTCGACGGGCGAACTCTTCACGCGCGCGAAGTCCTCGAGCGGGTCACGGAAGCCTTCGGGGACCTGCTCTTCTCCACCAAGATCCCACGCACGATTCGCTTCGCCGAGGCACCCGTCGCCGGCGAGACTATCCTGACCTACGCGCCGACATCCACAGGGTCGGCCGCCTATCGAAGCCTTGCTAAGGAGGTGCTCGGCATTGACGACCAAGCGAGCGAGCCTGCCGAGAGCGGACGAGCTCTTCCGCCCGACGAGCGCGCCGGCCCCTTCGGAGCCGGAAACGGAGCCGGAGGCGGAGACGGACTCATCGACTACACCAGATTCGCCGAAGATCCTGTCTTCGCCGGAGCAGGCGAAACCCCAGGTAGTGGAGCCGCCGAGACCGCCCATGTCGGAACCTCCGGCGCCGACGGTGACGCAATTGGCGACTACACAGTCGACGGCGATGCTGAGGCCGAAAGCACCTCAGCGACCTATCTCTAAGGCGACAAAGACCCATGTTCCCCGACAGGGGAGCGGGCGTCAGAGTCATGAAGAGAAAGTCACCTTCTACTGCACGCGCGACGAGCTCCTGGCGCTGGAACGCGGCCGGTTGGCGCTTCGCGAATACGGGACGTCTGTTGATCGTGGCAGGATCGTGCGCGAGGCCCTGTCGATCATTCTCGACGACCTCGATCGCGCAGGATCTGACTCCATCCTCGTCGACAGACTGACCCGCGAAGGTTGACCTCAACCTTCACTCAATGGTCACGGTGAAGGTTTGAGGCATGTCGGATAGCTTTTGGTATGGGCTCGGTCTTGCCGCGGGGATCCTTCCCGGCCTGGTCTTGCATGAGTTCGCGCACGCATTTACCGCGGTCGCGATGGGGGACAAGACCCCCATCACTTACGGCCGCCTGACGCTCAATCCGAAGGCGCACGCCGACCCCATCGGGACGATCATCCTTCCTGCGCTGTTCATCATCCCGATCATGGTGGGATCACCAATCGGCGGATTCCTGTTCGGCTTCGCTAAGCCGGTGCCGTTCAACGCCCAGGCGATGCGAAATCCGAAGTGGGGACCCATCATCACCGCGCTTGCCGGACCCGCGACCAATCTCGCGATCGCATTGGTCGCCGGGATCGCGCTGCAGTACGGCAGATTCCAGCGATCGATCCCGGCTCTCGGGCTTCTTGTCGGGATCCTGACCATCAACGTGTTCCTTGCGATCATCAACTCCCTTCCCATCCCTCCTTTGGATGGATCGAAGGTGCTCCGGCTGTTTTTGTCTCCCCAGGCCGCCTTCAAGTTGGAGGAGATGGGCCAGTACTTCCTGCTGTTTTTGCTGGTCCTGTTCCTGATCTTCGGTGGAGTGATCGCCGCGATTGCCGATCCCGTCTGCCGCTTGGTGTCGTTCCGGGCGCTGCCCTCCTGCTGATCGGGGCTTGACCGGCATTTCGACGGGCCCGGTTAGACTCCATCGGGTGAGCTATCAGGTCCGGCTGGAGGTCTTCGAGGGCCCCTTCGACCTCCTCCTTCATCTCATCGCCAAGCGCGAGCTCGACATCTATGAGGTGTCCCTTGCGCAAATCACGGAGGAGTACCTGGAGCACCTGCGCACGATGACGGAGCTAGACCTCGAGGTCGCGACGGGCTTCCTCCTGGTCGCCGCCACCTTGATCGAACTCAAGGCGTCCCGGCTGCTGCCCGGCACCCGCGCCGACGACGACGAGCTAATGGCGATGGCAGAACGCGATGTGCTGATCGCGCGGTTGCTCGAGTACCGCGCGTTCAAGGACGCCGCGGAGCGTCTGGCGGCCATGATCGTCGCGAACGCCGGCTACGCCGGACGAGAGGCCGGTCCGGGCAGCGATTTCAGTCACTTGCTCCCAGACGTTCTCGCCAGGGTCAAGCCACAAGAGCTGGCCGACATCGCGGTTGGTGCGTTGACGCCCAAGCGGCCTCCGCGCGTCGACGTATCGCACATCACGCCGATCCGAGCAACGGTGGGCGAAGCGGCGATCGAGATCGGCGCCATTCTCCGCGATCGCGGACGGGCGACGTTTCGCGAACTCACGACGACAACGCCCCATCGCATCGACGTCGTCGTTCGGTTTCTCGCGCTGCTGGAGCTGTACAAACGCGGGTACGTCGAGCTCACCCAGCTCGGCACGTTCGGCGATATCGAGGCGACGTGGACGGCTCCCGAAGACGCGTCCCTTCGCGACATCGAGACCGAGGAGGGCTGGTGAGCGAACTTTCGAGAATCCTGGAGGCGATCCTGTTCGTTGCCGAGGAGCCCATTCCCCTGACCGAGCTTGCCCAAGTCACCGAGGAATCAAAGGAACGCATACGGGATACGCTTGAGGAGCTGGCGGAAGACCTGGGCCGCTCGGGTCGGGGCGTCGTCCTTCGAGAAGTCGGGGGAGGCTGGCGCATGTACACGCACCCCGAGACGGCACCGTACGTAGAGCGCTTCGTGCACTCCCTTCAGCAGCCGCGACTCACTCAAGCCGCGCTGGAAACCCTTGCGATCGTTGCGTACAAGCAACCGGTGACGCGTCAGCAAGTCGCAGCGATTCGCGGTGTGGATTCCGACGGCGTGATGCGTACGCTCCAGGTCCGCGGCTTGGTCGATGAGGTCGGCCAGGATCCCGGGCCGGGTCAAGCAGTGCTCTACGGCACCAGTGGAAGGTTCTTGGAGCGACTCGGCCTTGGATCACTCGAAGATCTGCCTCCCATCAGCGACATGCTGCCGCCGGAGTCCGTCGCCAACGAACTCGAGTCCTGACCGTGCCGCCGAGACCCCGGCGACCGGCCGGTGCCTCCTCAGCGGGACGCCCCCGCCGGGCGCAGACATCGGGTGACCCCAACCGGAGCCGAAGTGCCGGACGATCCCGGGCGAAGGCCGGAGGGAGCGTGCCTGCTCTCCCGAAGAAGGGGCGCGGCGCCTCGCCACGAACGCGCCGGACCGCCGGGACAGACCCCTCGTTGGTTCTTGGCAGAGGTGCACCGCGAAAGGGGACCGCGGGACGGGGGGAGACACCCCGCGCCAAAGGCCGGGTAAACCGGCAGCCGGGCGGCAGCAGGGGAGCGGCCGGCGGCGCCAAAGGCCGTGAGGCCTCAAGCGGCGCGACGAGGCGTCGGGGGGTGGCAGCGAAAAGGACGCTCTCGACAAAGCCCCGCCGGCCGACGGAGACCAAGCGCCGGCCGACGGCGAAGCGGGGGCGCGCTGAGGCGCTACCGGCCCGGACGTCGAAGATCCCGCGCGCGGCGAAACGGGGAACCACCGGGGCCGCGCCGCGCACCCCGACCGAGCCGCCCGCCGAGCAAAGGCCGCCCGCCGAGCAAAGGCCGCCCGGCGGAGAGCGGCTTCAGAAGGTCTTGTCTGCTGCCGGGGTGGCGTCGCGCCGGGCCTCTGAGGAGCTGATCACCGCCGGCCGGGTCGCGGTCGACGGGCACGTAGTCACCGTTCTCGGAACCAAGGTCGATGCCGGGCGGGCGCGCATCGAGGTCGACGGCGAGCGCGTCGCTGTGAACCCGGAGCGCCGTTACCTCGTGCTCAACAAGCCGGCCGGGTATGTGACCACTGCGAAGGACGAGTTCGGCCGGCCGACCGTTCTAGACCTCGTCCCAGTGGGTGCGCGAGTCGTCCCGGTGGGACGCTTGGACACCGATACGCTCGGTGTCCTCCTTCTAACTAACGACGGGGAGCTGGCGCACAGGCTGAGCCACCCCCGGTATCGAGTTGAGCGCGTCTACCTCGCCGAGGTCACCGGGGACGTGGGCGAGGCCGCCTTGGAAAGATTGGTCGAGGGAGTGCGCCTCGACGACGGCACCGCCAAGGCCGTCCGGGTTCGGGTCACGAGGCGCGTGCGAGCCCGCTCCCAGGTCGAGGTGATCATGACCGAGGGGCGCAAGCGCGAAGTGCGCAGGATGCTCGAGGCGGTGGGACACCCTGTTCGAACCCTCGTTCGAACCGCGTTCGGACCGATTCGCGTGACCGGGCTAGCCACGGGAAGGACCCGTGAGCTCTCTCCGCGCGAGATCGGGGTGCTCCATGAACTTGTCGGTCTTTGAGATCTAGCTCATAAATCGACGAGTCGATACGTGTATTGCCGGGACGGAATTCCCGGGGGTCTCCTCGCGGTTATCATCCCCAGCACGATGGGTGAAAGGATCCGCGGATTCCGGGGGGCCACGACGCTCGACGAGGACACCCGCGAGCAGCTCCTCAGCAGAACCGGAGCCCTGATTCGGGCGATGCTCGAGCGCAACGAACTCTCCGACGAGGACCTGGTGAGCATCATTTTTACCGCGACGCCCGATATCCGCGCGGACTTTCCGGCCGCGGCGGCGAGAGAGATTGGGCTGCGGTTCGTGCCGCTCCTGTGCGCGCGTGAGATCGATGCCGTAGAAGGCGTCTCTCTGTGCGTCCGCATCCTGATGCACGCGTACTCGACCCGAGGCTCGGATGAGGTCCGCCACGTCTACCTCGAGCGAGCGCGTCCCCTTCGAGCTGACCTGCCCGATTGATCCCATGAATGTTGCGATCCTCGGCACCGGGCTAATCGGCGGATCAATAGGGCTGGCGCTCCGGCCGCTGGCCGGGGTCGCCGAGATCGTGGCATTCGATCGCGAGCCCGCTGTAGCGGCGGCGGCGGTGGAACGGGGGGCAGCACATCGCACGGCGGGTTCCCCGGCAGATGCGTGCCAAAGTGCGGACGTGGTTTTCCTGGCGACCCCGGTGGGATCAATCGTATCGACGCTGGAAGAGTGCCTCTCCGGACTCGGCGACCGGGTGGTTGTGACCGATGTGGGAAGCACCAAGGCACGCGTGGTCGCCGAGGCGACAAAGCTTTTTGTCGACAGTCCTGCACGGACCTTCATCGGCGGTCATCCGATGGCCGGCTCGGAGCGTGAAGGAATCGATGCCGCTAGAGGCGACCTGTTCAACGGAGCGTGGTGGATCCTCACGCCGGGCGACGATGTGGATCCTGATCCTTACGGGCTGCTGCATCGACTGCTTTCCGGGATGGGAGCGCGCCCCCTGGCGCTCGACCCGCAGCGGCATGACGAGTTGATGGCGGTCATCAGCCACATTCCTCAGCTCACCGCGACGGCTCTTATGAATCTGGCCGCGGAGAAGGGCAAGGAGCACGGCGCACTCCTGGCGCTCGCAGCGGGTGCATTTCGCGATGTCACAAGAGTGGCCGCCAGCAACCCGGACTTATGGGTGGAAATTTGTCTTGATAACCAAGATGCTATCGCCAGTGGCCTCGAAGAGTTCGCCCAAAGGCTACTAACTCTCCATCGATACTTAAGGCATGGAGATGCCGACGCATTGCGCTCTGAGTTGTCTGAGGCCAGAGACGCCCGTCGCTCCCTGAGTTCTGGCAAAGGGGGAGGGGATCTCCACGAGCTGGCCATCGAGATCCCCGATCGTCCCGGTGTGTTGGGTCACGTAACGAGGCTGGTGGGAGACCTCGGCATCAACATCGAAGACATCGGCATCTCGCATAACCCAGAGGGCGGGCGCGGGAACCTCCACTTGTGGATCCTCGGGAGAGATGAATCTATCAAGATCCGAGGAGTCTTGGAGGCAGAGGGGTATAGCCCTAAGTTGTCACAGATATGAAACCCTTTCTTTCTTTGGGGATTTTCCTGTCAAAGCGTTCAATCGATTTAGCGATACGACTGCTTGGCGACGTCATAGCCCCCAAAAGAGCCTGGTCTCTGCTCGGAGAGGTCGCAAGGATCGCTAAAGAGTTTAGAGGCGGTGGCCCTTTATTGATATATCAAGAAAATGAATTATCTCCAAACTATGAAAGATCTATCTCCTTTCATGGCCACAAGAGTTTGCGGTCTTACAGATTTATTGATGAAGCATCTCATCGTTTTGATGATCCCTGTATAGAGCAATCTGATGAGAATTGACCCCGCCTCCCGCCTCGCGGGCGATCTTCAGGTCCCGGGGGACAAGTCGATCAGCCACCGAGCCCTGATCTGTGGGGCCGGTGCCCGGGGTGTCTTGCGGATCCGGGGCTTGCCGCCGGCCGGCGACGTCGAGTCGACTATGCGAGCCCTTCGTGAGTTGGGGTGGAGCCTCAACGCGAGACCTCAACCTGATGGTAATACTGAGGTAGAGATTGAGGGTCGCGAGATGTGGTCGACAGCCACAGCCGGAACTCTTGATTGCGGAAACTCAGGAACCACCATGAGGTTGCTCATGGGTGCCATGGCGGCAGGGAACCGCGACCTTACGCTGCTGGGAGATACGTCCCTGAGCACCCGGCCGATGGGCCGGGTGGCGGGCCCTCTTCGCCTGATGGGCTGCTCAATAGATCTGTCGGTCCGGGACACCGCGCCGGTCCGGATTCGTGGCGGAGACCTTCGCGGAATCGAGTACACGCTTCCCGTCCCAAGTGCACAGGTGAAGTCGGCCGTTCTCCTCGCGGGTCTCCAAGCGCAGGGGTCGACGACGATCCGCGAGCCCATCCCAACACGCGATCACACCGAACGGCTTCTTGCTTTCCTCGGGGCTCCTGTGCAGGTCCCAGCGCCCGGAACTCTCCTCGTCGAATCGAGAAGTCTCTTTAGTGATAAAGTGATCGATATCCCCGGGGATTTATCGAGCGCAGCCTTCCTCCTCGCCGCTGCGGCCATTCTTCCCGGGTCTGACCTGCGGATTCGCAACGTAGGCGTGAATCCGACCCGCAGTGCGTTCCTCCGGCTCCTCGAGACCTTTGGGGCCATCGTCGATGTCGAGCCCGAGACCGACAGCGGTGGAGAGCCCCGGGGGCACATCCGGGTTCGGGCGGGGGAGCGCCGCCCCCTTACGGTGAACGCCGGCCTCGCGGCGGCTTGCATCGACGAGATCCCCCTTGTGGCGGTGCTCGGCGCCGTTGGCGACGGGACGACCGTTGTCACGGGTGCGGCGGAGCTGCGCTTGAAGGAGTCCGACCGAATCGCCATGATTTGCACTGGACTCCAGAGGCTCGGAGTTGCCATCCAACCCCTGGCCGACGGCTTTGTCGTCCAGGGCCCGGCCCGGCTCTCGCCGGCGACCGTGCACTCGGGTGGAGACCACCGAATAGCCATGGCCCTGGCCGTCGCCGGATTGACCGCCGACGGTCCCGTCCACATCGAGGGCTGGGAGGCCGTGGGTGTTTCCTACCCCGGCTTTGAGGACGCCCTCCGCAGCGTCGTCGTGCCGTAGCCGTGCGCCTTGTGGCCGGCGTCGCGGATCTCGCTATCGTGGGCGCCATGCCGAACGCCGGAGAGGCACCTCTCGTGATCGCGATCGACGGCCCGGCCGGTTCCGGAAAGAGCACGGTGGCCCGAGAGGTGGCCGCAAAGCTCGGTCTCCGGCACATCGACACCGGCGCCATGTACCGCGCGGTCACCTGGAGAGCAATGGCGGAGGGGATAGACCCGGCCGACGAGACGGCCCTCGTCGACCTCGCAGAGCGCTCGGAGATGTCGTTCGGGCCCCGAGGCATAGTGGTCGACGGGGTCCCCGCCGAACGGCAGGTCCGGACGCGATCCGTGACCGCACTGGTATCGCAGGTCTCGGCTCATCCCGAGCTGCGCCGCGTGCTCGTGGCCCGGCAGCGAAACCTGATCGACGCCCTCCCGGCCGTCGTCGAAGGCCGCGACGTCGGGAGCGTGGTTTGCCCCGACGCCGAGGTCAAGGTCTTCTTGACCGCATCGACGACGGAGCGCGCCCGCCGGCGACGCCGGGAGCTTGCCTCCGGCGGGTCGAACGTTGGGCTCGGGACCCTCCGGGAGGAGATGCGGCGGCGTGACACGATGGATTCGGGCCGGCCCGTGTCTCCGCTCACGATCGCCGACGACGCCACCCTCATCGATTCCACCGGAAGAACAGTCCCCGAGATCGTGGACGAGATCATTGGGCTCGTTCGGATCGTTGAGAAAGAACGTGACTGACGACGCCGGCGGCGCGCCGGTGGTCGCGATCGTCGGGCGTGCAAACGTCGGCAAGTCGACCCTGGTCAACCGTTTCGTAGGACGCCGGGTCGCAATCGAGCATCCCGAACCGGGAGTCACCCGGGACCGCCTCGGCTACGCCGTCGAATGGAACGGTGCGCGTTTCGTCATCGTCGACACCGGTGGATGGGAGCCCAGAGCAAAGGGGCTCAGCGCGAAGGTGGTTGCCCAAGCGGAGCAGGCCGCACGATCGGCCGACGTGGTGGTGTTCCTCGGCGACGCGATGACCGGAGTCACGGCCGACGATCTGGCCGTTGCGCGCTCGCTGCGCCGAGCCGACATTCCAACGGTGGTCGCGGTCAACAAGGTCGACAACACAAACCAGGAAGCAGAGGTCTACCGGTTCGAGCGTCTGGGGCTGGGCCCACCACTGCCGGTCAGCGCTCTTCACGGCCGAGCTTCGGGGGACTTGCTCGACGAAATCGTCGAACGACTGCGCGATCTGCCGCCGGGGGACGAGACCGGCGCCGACGAACCGAGGGTCGCCATCGTGGGGCGTCCGAATGCCGGGAAGTCTTCGATGTTCAATCGTCTCGTTGGGGAAGAGCGGACGATCGTCGATGAGGCTCCGGGGACGACGCGGGACGCGATCGACGTGGTGGCAGAGGTGGCAGGCCACCGCTATCGCTTCGTGGATACGGCCGGCATGCGGAGGAAGGCCCGTACGGCATCCGGGCCGGAGTACTACGGCCTCGTTCGCAGTCTGCGGGCGATCGACGAGTGCGATGTGGCCGTACTGGTCGTCGACGCCGCCGCCGGCCCCTCGGAGCAAGACCAGAAAATCGCTCAGCGCATCGCCAGCGGAGGGCGCGCCGCCGTCATAACGCTCAACAAATGGGATCTTCTCGATGTGGATGACCGCAAGCGCGTCGAACGGGACGTGAAAGACCGGCTCTTGTTCATCTCCTGGGCTCCGATCGTTCGCACGTCGGCTAAGACGGCGCGCGGGATTGCGCGATTGATGCCGGCGGTAGACCGGGCTCTGGCTTCGTGGAACAGGCGGATCCCGACCGCCGACCTCAACTCCTGGCTGAGGGACGCGACGGCCGGCGTTCCGCTGCACCGGGCGCGAGGGGCGGATGTTCGAATCAAGTATGGGACTCAAGCCCGAACGCGGCCGCCGCAGGTCGTGCTGTTCACGAGCGGACCCGTCTCCGATCAGGCTCGGCGGGCCATCGAGCGCAGGCTCCGGACGCGCTTTGATTTCACCGGAAGTCCGATCAAGGTCATCGTACGGGCACGGGAACCGCGCCGAGGGGCGACCGATCGCAGACGAAGTGGTTGAGCCAACCCCGGCCTGATAGCCTCGATGG
The DNA here is from genome assembly GCA_046713235.1 of Actinomycetota bacterium. GTDB lineage: Bacteria > Actinomycetota > AC-67 > AC-67 > AC-67 > JBKKBZ01. The sequence continues at coordinate 42,199 of JBKKBZ010000034.1, forward strand.
CACGGGACGTGGCGCAGTTTGGCTAGCGCACCAGGCTGGGGGTCTGGGGGTCGTGGGTTCAAGTCCCACCGTCCCGACAATGACATCCCCTTCTCGCCGGCCGGAATGACCGGCCCGATCGAGCCGACGGGAACCCCTGCGCGTCCATCGGACGCCATTCTTACGATTCCGAATCTCATCACACTCGCCCGGCTGGCATTGCTCCCGGTGTTTTTATGGCTTGCGCTCGACCGGCATCGCCTCATGGCCGCTTTCCTCTTGGGCGCCGGTATCGCGATGTCGGACCTGGTCGACGGGCGCGTCGCGCGACGTCTCAACCAGGTGTCGAAGCTCGGGATCACGATCGATCCGCTCTTCGATCGTTTCGCCGTGGCCGCCGGAGCCGCGGCGTTGCTCGGGCTTCACCTCACCCCGTGGCCCGCTCTCGGGGTCGTGCTCTTGAGAGACCTCGCTCTCGTGGGGGTGGCACCGCTCCTCGGCCTTCGAGGGCTGGAGCGCCCTCCGGTCTCTCGCATCGGCAAATACGGCAGCGGGGGCACCATGATCGCCGTCGGTTTGTTCCTGGCGAGCGGGATCGATGTCGATACCCGACACGCAATTCGGATAGCCGCCTGGTTCGTCTACGTCCCGGCCGTCACGCTGTCCTATCTTGCGGCCCTCGGTTACGGACGTACGATCTTTCGTGATCTTCGCGCTCAGGGGCGTGAAGGGTGGCGCTCCGGGTAGAATTTTGGGTCCAACGCCCGGAGCCGATAGTCCAACGCCCGGAGCCGATACTCGAGGAACGAGAAAATGAGAGCGGTCATCATGGCCGGCGGCGCCGGGACGAGGCTTCGGCCCCTGACGTCAAACCAGCCAAAGCCGATGGTCCCGTTGGCGAACCGCCCCCTCATGGAGCACATCGTGTTGCTGTGCAAGCGTCACGGAATCGACGACCTTGTGGTAACGGTTCAATTTCTGGCCAGCCTGGTCAGGCAATACTTCGGCAACGGGGAGGACGTGGGCGTCCAGCTCACGTACGCAACCGAAGATACCCCCCTTGGAACGGCGGGAAGCGTGAAAAACGCCGAGGGCGCTCTACTCGACGCGCCTTTCCTTGTCGTGTCCGGCGACGCACTTACCGACATCGACCTGGGCACCGTGACGCGCTTTCACGCGGACACCGGAGCCCTTGTCACCGTCGTACTTTCGCGTCAGCCGAATCCTCTCGAGTACGGAATCGTGGAGGCGGATCAAGACGGGCGCATCGAGCGATTCCTCGAAAAGCCCGGGTGGGGAGAGGTGTTCAGCGACACGGTGAACACTGGTATCTACATCCTGGATCCGGAGATCTTCTCGTACATTCCCGAGGGCCAGCCGTTTGACTTCTCCAGGGACCTGTTTCCGATCTTGCTGGAGAAGGGCGCCCCGATGTTCGGGTATGTCGCCGACGGATACTGGACGGACGTCGGTACCGTCGACGCCTACATGAAAGCCCACCAAGCTGTTCTCGACGGCGAGGTCTCGATCGAGATCCCGGGCACCGAGATTGCCGACCGTGTGTGGGCGGCCGAAGGCGCGATCATCGACCCAGGGGCTCGAATCGAGGGTCCGCTCTTGCTGGGAGAGCATGCGAAGGTCGAAGCAGGCGCACACGTCCGCGAATATTCGGTCATCGGCAACAACGCCGTGGTCAAAGAGGGGGCGTTCCTCCAGCGCGCCGTAGTGCACGACAACGCCTACGTGGGTCCCGGCGCCAGCCTTCGCGGCTGCATTATCGGACGCAACGCGGACGTCCGCCGCGGAGCCCGAATCGATGAAGGCGTCGTGATCGGCGACGAAGGATTCGTCGGGGCCGATGCCATCATCCACCCAAACGTCAAGGTCTATCCGTTCAAGACGGTCGAAGCCGGCGCTGTGATTGCGCGCAGCATCGTGTGGGAATCGCGAGGGGCAAGAACGCTCTTCGGCGCCGGGGGCGTTGCCGGCTTGATCAACGTCGACATCACGCCGGATCTCGCAGTGCGGCTGGCCACGGCGTACGCCACCACCCTGAAGCGCGGTGCCACGGTTGTGACGAGCCGGGATGGATCGCGGGCGGCGCGCACAATCAAGCGCGCGTTCATCGCCGGGCTAAACGGCGCGGGCGTTCACGTCCACGATCTGGAAGTCGCCCCGGTGCCCGTGGCCCGGTATCACCTGCGCTCCACCCGAGCCAACGGTGGCGTTGCCATCGCCACCCTGACCGGGGACCCGCAATCGATCGAGATTCGGTTCCTCGGCCCAGAGGGCACCGACATCGACGAGGGCATTCAGCGGTCGATCGAACGCGTTTATTTCCGCGAGGATTACCGGCGGGCATTCCCAGACGAGATCGGCGAACTGCGGTTTCCCCCACGTGCACTGGAGTTCTATCAAGCGGCACTCCTGCAATCAGTGGACCTCGACCGCATCCGGGAAGCCGGCATCAAGGCGGTCGTCGACCCCGGCTTCGGAGCGACGGCCCTGGTCCTGCCGGGAATCCTCGGCCGGCTGGGCTGCGACGTTCTCACGGTGAACGCGTATCTCGATGAGGCGAGACCGACTCTGTCGGCCGAGGAGACGCAGGCCCACATTGATCAGCTGTCGGCTTTGGTTCGAGCCTCGCGCGCTCGCTTTGGTGTATTCCTGGAACCGCTCGGCGAGCGCCTCTATCTCGTCGACGAGGCCGGGCGTTCGGTTTCCCCGGAGCAGGCGTTGCTGCTGCTCGTGCACCTCGCCAGCGAGGCGAACCCCGGCGGAACCGTCTGTGTCCCGGTTTCCGCGCCGTCGGCGGTGGAGGGGATCGCCGGCGCGTTCGACACCCTTGTTCGCCGGACGCGCCGAGCCGCGAGCGCACTCATGGCCGGAGTTACGGAGGACAACGCCGTGTTCGGCGGCAACGAGCAAGGCGCGTACATTTTCGGCTCCTTCGGTCCGGCGTTCGACGCCTTGAGCGCCTTTTGCCGCCTGCTGGAGTTCCTGTCCACGGGGGACCGCGACCTTGGAGCCCTGTGCGCCTCGCTGCCGAAACCTCATGTCGTCCACCGAACCGTGAGGACCCCATGGGAGCAAAAGGGAGCCGTCATGCGTCACGTCGCACAGGGGGCCGGTGGAGATCGCACGGTCGACACAGAGGGACTCAAGGTCTTTCACGGAGATGACTGGGCGCTGGTGGTTCCTGATCCTGAAGATCCGATCACGCACGTGTGGGCCGAGGGGGCCAGCCGTCACGACTCGGAGTTGTGGGCCGAAAGATACGCAGGATTGGTCGAGCAGGCCCTCGAATAACCAACCGTGGCCCACGAGAGTCGGCAGCCTTTCCAAGCGCCCGAGCGACCCCGGCTCCGCCGTCCGTCCTTTACGGCTCGCGTTCTCACGGCAGTGGTCGTTGCGCTGATGGGGTTCGTGATCGCGATTTCCTGGTCACACGAGTCCCTTCAGACCGCTGCGGCCGGCGGCCGGCGTGCGCGCCTTGCAACTCTGGCGACTGCACGACAACAGCGGGTGCGGGGCCTGGAGCGCCAGCTCGCCGACCTCCGCCGCCGTCTCGATCGTGAATTGCGCGCGAGCCGGCACGGCCGGCTGGGCTCGCTCTCCGCCGAGAGAGATCGCCTCGCTCTTCTCGCCGGGATCCGGCCGGTGCGCGGCGAGGGAATCGAGGTGCTCTTGAGCGACAGTCCGCCGGAGGAGCGGCCCCCGGCGGACGCAGGCGACTTCGAAATCCAAGACGTCGACATACAGCTGGTCGTGAATCAGTTGTGGGCGCTCGGCGCCGAGGCCGTGGCCGTCAACGGCCAGCGCATGATCGCGACGAGCGCGATTCGCTCCGCAGGAGGCACAATTCTCGTCAACTATCGCGTTCTGACGTCACCGTACCGCATCGTGGCCATCGGCCCGGCTCGGGCGCTCGATCGCCGGTTTCGCGCAACCGCGCTTGCGCGGCGATTCCGGGGATGGGTCGACATCTACCATCTCGGCTTCACCGTCAAGATGACTCGCAACGTCTCGGTTCCGGCATTCGGCGGCAGCGTGCATTTCCGGTATGCGGATCCCGCCGCCGCGCTTCGCTGAAGGGGGGAGATCGATGCTCGTAGTGCTCTCGATATTCGTCGGGGTGGCCCTGGGGGTCCTGCTGGAGCCTGAAGTCCCGGCGTCCGTGGCCCCCTATCTCCCCATGGCGGTGATGGCGGCGCTCGACAGCGTGTTCGGCGGCCTCCGCGCGCGACTCGACGGGACGTTCTCCGAGCGGATATTCGTCGTATCGCTCCTGACGAACTCGGTTCTCGCCGCCCTGCTCGTCTTCGCCGGCGATCGCCTCGGAGTGAACGATCTCGCCGTTGCCGTCGTCGTCGTGTTCGGGGTCAGGATTTTCGGCAATCTGGCGGCCATTAGGCGGAAGGTGTTCAACGCGTGATGGTCACCGACGACCCGTCGATTCAGGGACCGCGCCGGGCACCGCCGAAGCGGCCGGCAGCCCTGGCGTTGGTCGCCGCCCTACTCGGGTTTCTCCTAGCAACCCAGTTCCAGGCGAGGGAAGGGCTGCGCAACCGTCTGGCCGGCGAGCGGGAAGAGGACCTCGCGCAGATCCTTGCCGACCTTGGCGCCGCAAGCGACCGGATCCAGGACGAGATCGTCGAGATCCGGATCCGGCTCCAGGGGGTCCGCGGCTCGGCGGAGCAGGAGCGTGTCCTGATCGAAGACGCCGAGAGCCGCTTGGATGCCGTCAGGATTTTGCTCGGCTTGGTGCCCGTTAAGGGGCAGGGCATCGTCGCGACCATCAGTGACCCCCAAGGCGCGGTGGGGCCGGAGGTCCTCCTCGATGCCGTCCAGGAGCTGCGAGATGCCGGTGCGGAGGCGATCGAGGTCAATCAGGTACGCATCGTTGCGTCGTCCGCCTTTCAAGGGACGCCTGGGTCGGTATCGATCTCCGGCCGTCAAATCAACGGACCGTTCGAGATCGTCGCCGTCGGCGGTCGAGACACGCTCGAGGAGGCGCTCCGGATACCGGGAGGCCTGGCCGACTCGGTAGACGTCATCCAAGGCGCGTCTATCTCGATTCAGCAGCGGGACGCCTTGAAGATCGCCTCTTTGCATCCCGCTCCCCGCTTTACCTACGCTACGGCGACCTGATATCGGAGGGCTCATGTATCCGGACGATCTCAAATACACGAAGGAACACGAGTGGGCGCGACAAGACGGCGGCGCCGTCGTGGTCGGCATAACCCACTTCGCTCAGGACGCGCTGGGGGACATCGTCTACGTCGACATGCCGGCCCCCGGAACTCAGGTCTCGGCAATGCAGCCATTCGGTGAAGTTGAATCGACGAAATCCGTCTCCGACATCTACTCTCCCATCAGCGGGACAATCCTTGAGCGCAACGCCGCGCTGGAAGATTCGCCGGAGCTCGTCAATCAAGAGCCTTACGGTGCGGGATGGATGGTACGTATCGAGGCCTTGGATCTCTCCCAGCTCGACTCGCTTTTAACCGCATCCGAGTATCAAAAGTTCCTGGAATCCGAGACCGAGGCCAAGTAAGCGACGCGATGCTTCGATGTGTTCGGGGGCTCACCCTGTGGTATATGTTGAGCCCGCCGAAGGGTGAGGAAATATGTACTGTAAGAAATGCGGCCACAAGAACCCGGAGGGTGCGAACTTCTGCGCCTTCTGTGGTTCGACGCTCCTTGTAAGCGAGGACACGACCGTCTCGTTGACGATTCCCGACCAGGAGGCTGAACTCGAAGAAGAGGGTCAAGAGGCCCTGGAAGATTTGGCGCCTGGTCAAGCCCTGCTTCTTGTGAGGCGGGGCCCGAACGCAGGCAGCAAGTTCCTGGTGGACAAGGAAGTCGTGTCGGCGGGACGTCATCCGGAGAGCGACATCTTCTTAAACGACATCACCGTCTCACGGCGACACCTCGAGATCCAAAACGAGGGCGGCCGCTATTTCGTCAAGGATGCCGGGAGCCTCAACGGCTCTTACGTGAACCGGGAGCGCGTCGAGGTTGCCGAGCTGTCAAGCGGGGATGAGATTCAGATCGGCAAATTCAAGCTCGTGTTTCTGGCTGCGCCGGAACGATGACAGAGCACCCGTTCGCCACCGCCGAGGCCCCCCCGGCCATTGAGACGTCGGGCGACCCAGCGCCGGCGTCCACGACTCAGCCCGGGGGCGACGTCTCCCCGGCGGAGCCTCGCGTTCACAGCGAGGCCGCGGCGCGGCGCGGTGGAAAGCCATACATGAGCATAGGAGAGGTGCTCGCCCTCCTGAAACAAGAGTTCAAGGACGTCACGATCTCGAAGATCCGCTTCCTCGAGAGCGAGGGACTTATCGACCCGGAGCGGACCCCCTCCGGATACCGGAAGTTCTATCAAGCCGATCTCGATCGATTGCGATTCATCCTGAAGCTTCAGCGGGACTCATACCTGCCGCTCAAGGTGATCAGAGAGCGTCTGCTGGAGTACGACGCAGGCATTCGCCTCCCCGAGGCCAAAGCGGCCGCCGATCCGGAATCCGGAACGGCGGTGCCCCGGCCCGAGGTCGACGTGGAGGAGGACCTGGCGGAGTCCCCGGCAGCGCTGCAACTCTCCGAGGCGGAGCTTGCCGGTGCCACCGGGCTCCAGCTCTCCCAGATCCAGTCACTGAGGGAGTTCGGCGTCCTGTGTGCGCACGGCCCCCCAGCAGTCCCGCACTTCGATCAAGACGACGTGATCGTCGGACGCATCGCCCGGGAATTCCTCGAACTAGGGATCGAGCCGCGCCACCTCAAGATGTGGCGGCACTTCGCCGACCGAGAGTCGGCGCTCTTCGAACAGGCGGTCTTGCCGCTCATGCGCAACCGAAGCCCCGAGACCCGTAGGCGTGCCACCGAAACGCTGGGCGAGCTTGCCCGGCTTTCCAAGAAGCTCCGGCATGCCTTCTTGCGCCAGAACCTGCGAGAGTACCTCGCAGGAGACGGTAAGTGACCGGGCAAGTCGGCCTCGTCGTCCACCCCGAAGAGATCGCCGATCGCATTGGCGAACTGGGGAAGCGTATCTCGGCGGACTACGATGGGCGGTCGCCGATTCTCGTCGGGGTGCTGAAAGGATCGATTCCCTTCCTTGCCGACTTGGCCAGGCGCCTTAGGATTCCGGCTCGGTTCGATTTCATGGCCATCTCGTCCTACGGGAGCGGGAACTCCGGCGTCGTACGAATTCTCAAAGACGTCGATCTGCCCCTGCAGGGCGAGGACGTGATTCTCATTGAAGACATCATCGACACCGGCCTGACCGCCACCTATCTCACGGCGACGCTGCGCGAGCGGCGCCCGGCATCACTGGTGACGTGCACGCTTCTTGACAAATCGGTGCGGCGGATAGTCGACGTCCCGATTCGTTACTGCGGCTTCGAGATCCCCGACGAGTTCGTGGTCGGCTTCGGGCTGGATCACCAGGGGCGCTATCGCAACCTCCCGGGGATCGCCGGCGTTCGGGACCTGCGCCTGCTCGCGGACGATCCGGCGGCCCTCGACACCTGGCCTCCCCGGGAAGGACCCCCGGCTACGGGAAGTCGTTGAAGACGCTGAGGGGCCGATGGTAGCCTGCCCCCGAGGAGGGTCGGACTCGTGATCGAACTGCAGCTCGTCGGCGTCCGGGTCGAGCTACCCACCAATCAGCCCATCGTGTTGCTCCGAGAACGCGAGGGCGAGCGGTTCCTGCCGATATGGATCGGTGCTGTGGAGGCCACCGCCATCGCGTTTGCCCTCCAAGGCATCGTGACCCAACGTCCGATGACCCACGACCTTCTCAAGAACATGCTCGAAGAACTCGGTGTGCGCGTGGAGCGCATCTCCATCACCGAGCTGAAGGAGGGGACTTTCTACGCCGTCATCAAGATGTCAAAGGATGGCTCCACGTGGGATATCTCCAGTCGCCCGAGCGACGCCATCGCCCTCGCCGTGCGCACTGCGGTTCCGATCTTCGCTGCCGAAGAGGTCCTCACCGAGGCCAGCATCGTCATTCGCGACGATGAAGAGCAGGAAGTGGAAAAATTCCGGGAGTTTCTCGAGCAGGTGAACCCGGAGGACTTTGGCTAGGCCGCTGACCTGCACTTTCACAAGCCCTCAGAAGTCTCGACCGACAGTCGAGAGTTTGGTTTTCCTCCAGGAACCGTTGACACTTCTGGGACCGCTCGCTTAGGTTGACACGGTCGTAATTACTCCGATGTGAGGTGTGCAATGGCGAGGAAATCCGACGCCGGAGTCGATCGTCCGACCGAAGGGTTCCGGGGTCCCACCGTCTGCCGAACCGTCGGGATCAGCTACAGGCAGCTCGACTATTGGGCACGGACGGGGCTCGTCGTCCCGAGTGTCCGGCCTGCAGGCGGATCCGGCACCCAGCGGCTGTACAGCTTCGCCGACGTGGTGCATCTAAAGATCATCAAGAACCTGCTCGACACCGGGATCTCGCTCCAGCAGATTCGCAAAGCCATCGATTTTCTGCGTCACGATCTGAAACAGCCGTTGCGCGACGTCACTCTCGTCTCCGACGGAACGACCGTGTATGCAGCCCGATCCAAGGACGAGGTTGTCGATCTTCTAGCCGGCGGTCAGGGAGTCTTCGGGATCGCCGTCGGCGCGATCTACGAGCAGCTTCAGGGGACGATTGCCGAACTCAGACGGGAAGAGCCCGCGGAAAGCGCCGGGACGCTCGCCGAAGTCCGCGGCGGCTGACGGCCCGTCCGGCGCGACCGAGTCCCGGTCGCGGCGACGCCGCCGCGACGCGCTTCCAAGCGACATTCCCGAATTCGCGCATGAAAGCGAGCGCCAGTATGCGCGCCTCCTCGACTTCTATCAGATCGAGTGGCAATACGAACCTCGGTCTTTCGACATCGAATGGGACGCCGACGGCCGCGTGGTAAAGCAGTTCACACCCGACTTCTATCTACCGGCGTTCGATCTCTATATCGAGATCACGACGATGAACCAGAACCTCGTTACGCGGAAGAACCGCAAGGTCCGCCGTCTCCGCACGCTGTATCCCGACGTCAAGGTAAAGATCTTCTATCAACGCGATTACGAGCGCTTGTTGCAGAAGTACGGACTTCTCGACGGGGCACGCCCCCCCGGGCGAGGGCGCGGTCCGGCGGGCCGGCCGGCCTCCGGAGCCGACGTGTAAGATGACACGAATTTTCCAGAAAACGCGGCCGTTTGCCGGAGGTTAGCTCTTGGAATTCGTTCCCCATACCGACGCAGACGTCTCGGCGATGCTCAAGACCGTCGGCGTCGGCGCGATCGAGCGGCTCTTCGACCCGATCCCCGACGACATTCGCTTTGTGGGGGAACTCGACATGCCGGCCGGCCTGTCCGAGCTGGAGGTGCTCCGGGACCTTGGCGCGCTCGCATCGCGCAACCGTTCCTCTGAGGATCTCTTGTGCTTCCTGGGCGCCGGCGCTTACGACCATCACGTCCCCTCGGTCGTATGGCCGCTGCTTTCTCGCGGTGAGTTTGCCACCTCATACACCCCCTATCAGCCGGAGCTCTCCCAAGGAGTGCTCCAAGCGCTGTTCGAGTACCAGACCATGATCTGCGAGCTCACCGGACTCGATATCTCCAATGCCTCGCTCTACGACGGCGGATCGGCGATCGCCGAAGCGGTCGCCATGTCGGTTGCGACGACCGGGCGCCCGGCGGCCGTGCTGGCGGGGGCGGTGCACCCGCATCACGCCTCAGTTCTGCGCACCTATTCGCGCGGACCGGGAATCGACGTGCGGGAGGTGGGGTGGGGGAGCGACGGACGGGTAGATCCCGCCTCGCTCATAGGCGCTCTAGATGGCGCCGGTGCGCTCGTCGTGCAGCATCCGAACTTTCTCGGCGTGCTCGAGGATCTCCCGGCGCTGGCCGAAGCCACGCACGCCGCGGGGGCCAGGTTTGTCGTTCACTACGACCTGACGAGCGCCGGCGTGCTGGAATCGCCGGGAGTCCTCGGTGCCGACGTGGTCACCGCGGAAGGCCAAGCGCTCGGCAACCATCTCGCCTTCGGCGGTCCCTACGTCGGCGTCATAGCCTGTCGCCGGGAGGACGTTCGCAGGCTGCCCGGGCGTCTCGTAGGCGAGACGCTCGACCGGGACGGTCGTCGCGCATACGTGCTCACGCTCCAGGCGCGGGAGCAGCACATCCGCCGCGAGAAGGCCACCTCGAACATCTGCACGAACCAAACACTCAATGCGCTGGCGACGGCCGTAGCACTGGCCTGGCTCGGTCCGGCGGGATTGCGCGAGCTGGGCGAGTCCTGCCTCGCACGCGCGGCCTATTGCCGCGAGCGCCTGCTGGAGGTTCCGGGAGTCGAGCCGGCGGTGACCGGTCCGACGTTCAAGGAGTTCGCAGTCCGCCTGCCGGTAAACCCGGAACGCGTCGTCGAACGGCTGGTCGGGGATGGATTCCTCGGAGGCCTCCCGCTGGCAGGCGCCCTTCCCGGACGGGGCCTGGACGACGCGCTGCTCGTCGCCGTGACCGAGCGGAGGTCTCGGGCCGAGATCGATGCCTTTGCCGACGCCGTCGGGCGTGCGTGTAAGGAGGAAGCATGACGCCTCCGGCGGAGACCCACGCAGCACTTGCCCCCGAGGACGAGCCTCTCCTGTTCGAGCGCTCGCGGCCGGGACGGCGAGCCGGACGCATGCCGGCGCTGGACGTTCCGCCGGCTGCCGCCGACGCCGTGCCACAGGGGCTGCGGCGCAAGCAGCCACCACACCTTCCGGAGGTGGCCGAGCGCGATCTCGTTACCCATTACACGCGGCTTTCGCGGCGCAATTTCGGCATCGACCTCGGCTTCTATCCGCTCGGCTCGTGTTCGATGAAATACAACCCCAAGCTTGCCGAGGATGCGGCTGCGCTTTCGGGATTCCGGCGACTGCATCCGCTTCAACCGGAGTCCCAGACCCAGGGCATGCTGCAACTGCTGGTGGAGCTGGAGCGCACGCTGTGTGCGGTGACGGGAATGAGCGCGGTCACCTTTCAGCCGGCCGCCGGTGCACACGGTGAGCTGACGGGATTGCTTATCATGCGGGCCTGGCACACCTCACGCGGCGATGCCCGCCGCCGCGTGATCATTCCGGACTCCGCACACGGAACGAATCCCGCATCGGTCACGTTCGCCGGTTACGAGGTGGCAACGGTTCCGTCGACGAGTGAGGGCACCATCGACGTCGCCGCACTCCGCGCCATGGTCTCCGACGACGTCGCCGGATTCATGATCACCAACCCGAACACCATGGGGGTGTTCGAGCGCGACATCGTGGAGGTGGCCCGGATCATCCACGACTGCGGCGGCCTCCTGTATTACGACGGCGCGAATCTCAATGCGATCCTCGGCCATTGCCGCCCCGGCGACATGGGGTTCGACATCGTGCATATGAACCTGCACAAGACGTTTGCGACCCCCCACGGTGGGGGAGGGCCTGGAGCCGGTCCGCTCGCCGTTAACGAGCGGCTCGTGCCGTTCCTGCCCGGCCCCCGGCCGGTGCAGCGCGCCGATGCCACCTACGGCTGGGATGCCGGCGATGAGCGCTCGATCGGACGCGTACACACCTTCTGGGGCAACATCGGGATCCTGGTGCGCGCGGCAGCCTATGCGCGCGCGCTGGGACGCGACGGCCTGCGGCGCGTCTCCGAGCATGCCGTGCTCAACGCGAACTACGTCGCGGCCCGGCTGCGCGGTGTCTACGATCTCGCGTATCCATTGCAGCAGCCGATGCACGAGTTCGTGCTGACGGCGCGACGGCAGAAGGCGAGAGGGGCCCGGGCGATGGACGTCGCAAAGCGCATCATCGACTACGGGTTCCATCCGCCGACGGTGTACTTCCCCCTGATCGTGGATGAGGCCATGATGGTCGAGCCCACGGAGACCGAGTCCAAGGAGACGCTCGACGCATTTGCCGACGCCATGCTGGCGATCGATCGCGAGATCGACACCGATCCGCATCTGCTTCACGAGGCGCCGCGCTCGGCGCCGATCCGCCGCCCCGACGAAGCGCGGGCCGCGCGCGACCTCCGCCCGCGCTGGGAGCCGGCCCAGGATGACATTTGATCAGGTCCTCGCCAGGGGATAGTCCACGCGGCGCCCCGCTTCGGGGTGAGAACCTGCGATCTGCATTCGAGCTGTCCGAGACCTGCCTGCGACTCCGCCCAACCCAAAGGCAGCGCGGTGTTCGCCGTTACACGTCCCTCGAGGCTGCCCGGGAACAAGACGTTTTGCCGGGGCGCCCCGATCACCGCGGCGCGTAAGGGATCTCAGCGGCGGCGCCAGTGACACCTGCCTCGTCTGGAATACGGAGCAGAGCGGCCGCGCGGCGTCTGGCCTCTTCCGGGCGACGGTCGTAGCGCGCGGTCGTCGTGACGTTGGCGTGGCCTGCCATCTTCTGCACCGTGACGAGGTCGGCGCCGGCGTCGAGCAGATCTGAGATGAACGTGCGGCGGAGGTCGTGCGGTGAAAACGAGCGCACGCCGGCTTGGAGCGCGCGCTTGCGCAAGATCCCGAGCACCGCCTGATCGGTCATGCGCCGCAGGGTGAGCCGGCCGGCCTTGTTGACCGGCACGAAGAGGGCACCGGGAGCCGAGCCGCGGACGGCCAGCCATTCCGCGAGCACACGCGCCGAGCTCGGTGGCACGTGCGCCAGCCGGTCCTTCGCGCCCTTACCGGCGCGCACGCGCAGCGTTCCCGACGGATCCAGGTCGCCGGTGTCGAGTCCTACTGCCTCCGACCGCCGCACCCCACAGCCGTAGAGCACCGCAAGCAACGCTGCGTCGCGTCTGCCCGCCGCGGAAGCATCCTCACTGCATGCGTGGAAGAGCGCGCGGATCTCTGTCTCGATGAGCGCGCGGCCGCTAAGCAGCCGCTCGCCGCGCACCGGCGGCAAGTCCACGGCGCGGTGATAGCTCTCTGCGCCCATGAGCCCTAGCCGCCAGGCTTCGCGCAGGACACCGCGAAGGGCCGAAAGCATCTTGTTCACCGTCGCCGGCGCCTTGCTCTCGGCGAGTCGCGCGCGAATGGCCATGGTGTGTTGATAGCCCAGGTCCTGCCAGGGAAGCGACAACGCGTCGCTCGTGCCTCCAGAGACGAGCCGCGCGATCTCCTCGAGGGACTCCCGCATCGTTCGGCGCGACCCCGGCGCGAGGCGAGCCAGATACACCAGAGCCGGGTGCCGCCCGGACCGCACCTCCGCCGGCACCAGGGCCTGGGGCGAGGGGGAGTCTAACATTCTCATAACCTACGACAGCAGACCGACTCTGACCAGCACCCGGGGTCGATCTCGTCTTCTGGAGCAACCGGGAAGGTGTCCGGAAGCTCACAGCGAGCTTAGGATGCGGACGAGGCCCTCTCGGCCTATCGGCTGGCAGTCCTTGCTCTCTGGGAGGACCGGTTGAAAAGAGGGGCCGGAGCGAATTCCGGAGTTCCAGTGTAAGGACTCGGGGGTTCTTGCGTAGTTAGTTGGAGGAAGAACGTTTCCCGGCGAGAATGGGGAGGTACGCATATGTACGAGGCACCTAGCATTGTCGACTTTGGCACCATCGAGGACGTTACCCTCGGGTTCGGCACCCAGGCTCTCACGGATGCTCCGCTGGGGAGTTCCCCCTGGCCTGTGTGAGGGGCTTTTTTCCGGTGGCGGTCAGTCCCACGCCGCCATTCGATTCTGCTTGTAGTACACCCATATCGGGTGTAGCCTGGGGTTGATGAGCAAGACCATCCAGATCCGAAAAGTGCCGGACCAGGTTCACAGAACGTTGCGGACTCGTGCCGCAGCGGCCGGCATGTCGCTCTCGGACTACCTTCTCGGCGAGCTGGCGCGTGTAGCGGAGCGGCCCCCCCTCGCCGACGTCCTGGCCCGGGCGGGGAGCCGGCATGGTGGGGCCGAGCCCGAGGCAATAGTCACTGCGGTGCGATTCGGCCGGCGCCCCGAGGATTGACTTGCTGGTCGTTGATTCGTCGGCAGTCCTCCGGGCGCTTGTGGCCCATCCCCGGGACGAAGTCCTTGTCCGGCGTCTTGTAGAAAGCGGTGACCTGCATGCCCCGCATCTCATCGACGTTGAGGTGGTCAGCGCGCTTCGGCGCCTTGTGCGACGGGGTGAGCTTTCCGAGTCTCGTGCCGTCGATGCCCAGACCGACTTCCGTGATCTCTCGCTGGCGCGCTACCCGCATACACCGTTGATCGAACGCATGTGGGAGCTCCGCCACAACCTCACGGCATACGACGCCGCATTCGTCGCTTTGGCCGAGGCGCTTGACTGCCCGCTCATCACCAGTGACGTTGCGCTTGAATCGATCCCGGGGGTCCAAGTACGGGTGGATGTCTTCAGCGGCGGCTGAGCAGCCTCGGATACACGGCCGTCCCGTGGAGGCAGATTCTTGCAGCACACCCATTTCGGGTGTAGTCGGGGTTGATGAGCGAGACCATCCGGAACCTAAGAGGTTCCCCAGTTCGTGTGCCCTAAATGGCGCACGTGCAACCTAAAGGCAGGTCGTCCAAGGAAATCTCGCCTAATCCGTTCGTCATGTCTTCTATGGAGCCGAAGTCTTCAATCATGGGCCCCTGGTAGGTATCTGCAGTCCCTTGCGGCATCTCGATCGTCATCGCCTTCGCCCCCCCCATGTCGATTACCTCCTTGGCTGTTCCCGCGCGGGTCCATCCGCCCGCAATCTTAGCAACTTCCCCTTTCAAAGGGCAAAGGGCCTAAACAACCTCCCGCGAAACTCGCACCGTCGGGAATACGAAGCAGAGCCGCCGCACGCAGTTTGGCCTCTTCCGGGCGGCGGTCGTATACGACCCTGAATCCAAGGGCGGCGTGGAGGCGACGGTGAAGGTCGTCAAGGCCGATCTGGTGCCAACGACCGCGAATCTGCGCGAGCGCTACGCGAGCTTCGCCGAGCTGTGCGAGGCATGCGAGTCGTTCGGGACCCAGATCAACGCGAGGCCGCATCGGGAGACCGGCCGTGCGCCGGTGGATCTATTGGCCGAAGAACGATCCCGGCTGCATCTGATCCCTGTCGCTGCGTTCACGGCGGCCCTGGGGCAGACCCGGATGGTCGCGGAGGATCAGCCGGTCCGGTTCGGTTCCGTGCGCTACTACCCGTGGAGGGGCGGGGAAAAGCTGCCTAAGGGAAGGTCTTCCACACCGAGATGGAGGACTGCCTTCGTCAGGTCCTCTACGGTGCCGAAGTCGACAATCATGGGCCCCTGGTAGGTATCTGCAGCCCCTTGCGGCATCTCGATCGTCATCGCCTTCGCCCCCCCATGTCGATACCTCCTTGGCTGTTCCCGCGCGGGTCCATCCGCCCGCAATCTTAGCAACTTCCCCTTTCAAAGGGCAAAGGGCCTAAACAACCTTTCCCGCCAGAGGCTGTCGTCCTTGACTCATCGCGGGGCGTAAGTCGCGCCCTTGCCGGGCCTGCACACTCAGGGTTCCCGACGGCTCCGTGCTATCGGCGGCAAGGTTCCGGCCGGCGGGGGAGGGTCTAACATTCTCATAACCTACGACAGCAGACCGACTCTGACCAGCACCCGGGGTCGATCTCGTCTTCTGGAGCAAGGCTGTCGTCCTTAGACTCCCGTTCGCCGGCGGGGTCGCGATACCTTGCGAGAATGGATCTTCTCGTTGGTTATTTGGGGGTCGCCTGAAGGGGCTCACTGAGCGTGGCATTGACCACGCTCAGGCGTCGTCTTTTCGAGCCGGGGCCGGACATGTCCGAAGCGTCGCAGGCCACGTCTCCAAGATCGTGCAAAGCTTCGTGTTGGTTAGCAGGAAAGCGCTTCCCTGTGCCGAACCCAGGGTAAAGAAAGCGCTTCCCTGTGCCGAACCCCAGGGTAAAGACGAAAGCGCGCGAGTAGCGAGAGGGGGAATGGATGCGGTCGCGGGGGCCAAGGAACGTCGTCCTGTGCCTGATTGCGGCGGCTCTTGCTCTTTCGGCAACGGCGACGCAGGCCGCCCCACCGAATTTCGAAGGACTGCTGATGACCAAGCCGTACATTCCCCTGTTGACCGAAGTCACCGATTGCAACCAGATCAAGGCCGTCAACAATCTTACCGGCACCGCTTTGGCCGACCGGCTCGCCGAGCTATCGCGCTGGTACGCCCATTTCAACGGGCAAGCCGACGGGTGGTTTCCAATGGGCCAGAACTGTATAGGTCAGTCGAGCACCACGCTGGCGGCAAAGCTGAGCGCTGCCGGCGCCATCGTCTCGAACTATCGCAACAGCTCGTACCTGGCGCACGCTCGTGTGGATCGTCCCCTCCACATGGGTGAGGCAACGGATGTCGAGAGCAAGGCCCCGCTGGCGATCTCGACCTACTGGCCCGGAAACTGGCGGCCCACGGCCACCGGTGACGATTCTGCGGCGGGTGGACGGCTTCGGTGGGACATCAGCGACACGCAAATGAACGTCACGGTCAACGCCCTTGGCTCCCTTAGGCCAAACTCCGACATGCCCCCGTGGTGGCCGTACTTTCCCTCCCGCGGAAAGGGAACTGAGTCCGGCGCCCATTCTCTAAACACCCACGACTTCGTCTCCTGGATTCGCGTCGACGACGAGATCATGAAGATCGTCGCGACGCCCTCGGTAGACGGCGGACTCGTCCGCATCCAGGTGGGCCGAGGACTTTTCGGAACCACGCCTGCGAGCCACCGCGCCGGCACGCGGGTTCTTTCCCCGGTCTACGTCGGCGCGCGCGGCACCCCCGACTGGGTCCACAACGGGTCCCCGGCCCGAAACGACACCTTCTACTCTCTGCGCTACGCGCTGCGGATCTGGCAGGCAGACGGCTACGGATGGATCGCCGACCGAATCAAGGAAACCTTCGGCAGCGATCTTCAAGGCCACAACGCCCTGTGGCTCGATCTCTATAGCTGCACCCAGTACAACATCGGCGACCCTTGGGGCAATGCGGTACGGCATTGGGATCCAAGGTACGGCACGAAAATGACGACCAACGCATATGGAGAGGCTCAGCTGGCCAAGACGTCCGGGCTTCGCAGCGCCTTCCCCGGAGTACGTTTGCTGGGGAACAACTTGACCTGGAACATCGACTGCACCGACCGCATCGTCCAGGCGCTCGACGGCGCCATCCACGAATATTGGCTGCTGAACGACGCCACGCACAGCGCCGACTGGAACGTCGCTGCACAACGAAGCTTCGAACTGCAGATGAACAACTGGCCGGGGTTGTACTGGATCAAATGGAAGACGGCTCCGGACGCGGATCAGTATCGCCGGTTCTCCTACGGCACGTTGCTACTCACCTTGAACTCCGCGGCAACCAGATTTCAGTACGGCGGTCCGTTCGGGCTGACCAAGCCGCAGGAACTGTACTTCTGGAATTGGGGAGCGCCCCTCGCGAGCAAGAGTGCGATCTCCGAGGTGAAGGTTCCGGATATGCCCTTGTACCGCCGCGATTTCGCCAACGGCATAGTCGTCGTGAACCCAACACCCAACGCCGTCACGTACCGCTTGAGCCGGACCTACTACAACGCCGTCGTCAAGGATGCCAAGGGCGACCCCAAGGCGATGAGTTCGGTGACGATCCCCGCGAACGACGCCGCGTTTCTCCTCAATTCCAAGTAGATCTCGCGCGGCGAACCGCGCCACGTCGCGGAGCGCTTCGGTGACGATCGCCTTGGACATCTTTGAGGCTCCCTCGCGGCGCTCGGTGAAAGTGATCGGGATCTCTCCGACCGCGAACCCGACGGTCCAGGCGCGCCATGCCATCTCGATCTGAAAGCCGTAGCCTTGGGCCGTCACCTCGCCGAGGGGCTGCGTCTCGAGCACGGCAGAGAAAGCGACAAACGCGGCCATTCAGCCCGGGCTCATTGTGACCCACTTTCCGGCTGGGCCCCGGAAATAGGAAACAACACCGAAGGCATGAGAACTCGGTCCCGACTCTCATCCGCCCTCCTCGTCCGGGGGAAGGCGGAACAGCTCGTCGGGCAAGTCGATACCGAACGCGATCTCGCGAACCTCCTCGCGGGCTACCACCCCGTCCTCGACCCGAGCCACCAGGCGCAACAGCATGCCCGTCTCCTCGTCCACGACGATCTCGTAGGCGTCACTGGACCAGTACGGCACCACAATCATGTCGTGGCTCACCTTGCGGTGCACCCCGGCGACGACAAACCCCGGCCGGCCGGCGACGATTGTGCGCCCCGTCGCGGTCATCCACAGTTCCGGGATGAGCATGTTGGGATCCCACATGACCTCGTGCGAGCGCTCCGCCGCGTCGCCGACGCCGCTTTTTTCGTGCAGGCCGTCGGCACGCGGGTCTTCCGGGCTACGCCGGTACCACCGGTAGCGCTCTGCTTGCACATGCAGGAACGCTTCTCCCCCGGTCGCCCGCATCGACTCCAGCCGCCAGCGGTCCGGGCTCGCATACCAGAGGTCGTCGACGTACGAGTTCTCCTTTCCAGCCCCTCCCTCCATTTCCATGCGCCCGAGCTTTTGGCCGAAGTGGCCCGGGTGACGCGGGAGGGTGATCGACACGTCAAGGATGGCGTGCACCGGCAGGAACCGGCGCGCTCCGTGCATCAGCTCGAGCGTGCGCTCCAGGTCGGTCACGGCGCGTCCTCGGGCGCCGAGCGGTCGAACACAACGGTGAGCATCTCGTCGTCCATCATGAGCTCGCCGGCGAAGACGGCGCGAAAGCGGAGCACGATCCCGCGCTCCGTGTCGACGACCAGCTCGTAGGCGTCGGCGCGCGGGCAGAGGAGCTGAAACTCGGTGCCGTCCGGGCGCCGCGTCGGCCTCGGCGTCGCGTGCACGACGATCCCCGGCCGTCCGGCCACCTCGGTCATTCCGTGCGGCTCCAGCAACAACTCGGCGATGAGGAGCGCCGGATCCCAAAACTGCTCGAACGGCTGCACACGCCTCCGGGGGGTCTGGGTATTCGTGTTCCGGCCGGCCGTCACGAGGAACCCGTCAACGGTCGATTCGCAGCGGTCGCCGTCGCGCATCTCGACGTGGCTCTCTGACCCAAAGTACTCCACCCTCCAGGACGTCCGGCCGCCCACCCGGAGGCGGGCCTGCTCCTCGACGACCTCGGGAGGCGGATGATCGTGCCCGTACGGAGACGGCTCTGAGAGGCCCAGGACAACGCGCTCTTCCCACTCCCGGTCCCCGGCCAGGCAACGCAAATCGGGGCGCACCCGGAGGTGGAGAAGAGCCTCCAGCGTACGGTAGCGTCGCCGTGCCGACTGCAGGAGAACCAGGATCTCGCCGAGCGTCATCGCCGTGCGCGCACGCTGAGCGGGTGCGGCTCGGCCGGCGCGCGGCGGCGCTGCGCGGCGAACCGCGCCACGTCGCGGAGCGCTTCGGTGACGATCGCCTTGGACATCTTTGAGGCTCCCTCGCGGCGCTCGGTGAAAGTGATCGGGATCTCTCCGACCGCGAACCCGA
>JBKKBZ010000035.1:0-13216 GCA_046713235.1 Actinomycetota bacterium
TTACCGTCTCCGTCCCGGCTATTTGTGGGTTAGTTTTTTGGGGGGGGCGCCGGGGGTTTGGGTGGGGGGGGCGCCGTCTGGTGGTGCGGGGTCCGGGCCGACCGTCAGCCGAGCGCCGTAGACCGGCTTGATCCCGGCCGCCTTGCATGCCTTGGTGAAACGCACCGCGCCGGCGAGGGCGTTGGTGTCGGTGATCGCGACGGCGTCCATGCCGAGGGCGGCGGCTCGCGCCGCGATCTCCTCGGGCCGGCACGCGCCCTCGCGGAGGGAGAAGGTGGAGCGAACCGAAAGGTGGGCGAAGCGCGTCACGGCCGGCGGATCCCATCAATCCCAGACGCGGTAAAGCGTCCAGGCGCCGCTTCGGAGATCGCGCGACAGCTCATACGTCCCGGGCGGTAACCCATTCGTCTCGGGCTGCGCGTCGATGCGCCATATCTCTCTCGACTCCCCTCGCGCCCATGGCTTCGCGGCCTCCGAGCCCGGCTCCCACCAATCCGAAGCTTCGCGCCATCGGCAAAGAATCTGCCGGACGAGATAGCGCTTTCCACGCCACGCGAACGCTTCGAGCATTCCGTCGGGAGCCTCCACGAACACCGGTTCGGCGTACCGCTTCGACAACGCCCCCACAGTCCTTCCCCGGTCCGTTTTACTCGAACATATGTTCGAGGGAACCCCCACGGTACGCCCGGGGTCGAACGGCTGTCAAGGGCGTTTGCTGGCCCAGGCGAAGGGGAAGGAAAAACTGGCCGTCCGGACGTAATCCCGAGGATCGAACATGCCGAACATAGGAGAGATGACCAGAGTTATGTCGTCGCTTGCGGTCGCGATCTTCCTGGCGGGGACCGCGACCGCAGGCGTAAGAGTCGCCGATCGGCCTTCCCCATCGCCGGACTCGCAGGAAACCCCCTGGCTCAGCACCGACGGCGACCTCTCCTTGCGGCTTCCTCATCCCTGGCGCGTCGCCCACGCAGCCCGCTACCGGACCGGATCACCTTTCGAGTCGGCCATCCTCGTCGGCTTCTCAGACGAGCACGCACGCCGGGTCATGGGCGACTCCCTGGAAGGGTTGCGCGAAGACCTCTTCAAGATCGACCTCGGGATCGACACCGCCGCTGCGGGCTCGACCACGGCAACGGTCATGCGGGACCGGTGCGAGCGCCGGGCAGAAGAAATACGAAGCACCGCGCCGGACTGTCGCTCGACCCAGATCAACGGCCGCACCTGGGCACGGATGGTCTTCCGGGACGAGATATTCAGGCCGTCCTCCACGATCGTCGCGGTCGCCACGGTTGCCGGCGGCCGCCTCTACACCCTCACGGCCTTCATCCCCGAGAGCAGGCACGAGGCCGACGGCCTCACCCAGATCGACCTGATCTACGGATCCCTGGTCGTTCGCACTACGTGACCTCGGGAGCCCGAGCGCGCGCGCGTGGTCGGGCGTACCCTTGGATTCATGGCCGAGCGGCTCTCGCCCGAACCTTCCGCGATCCGCGAGATGCTTCAGGGCATCCCGATCATCGACGCTCGCGCGATCCGCAAGGTCTACGACACCGGCCCTGCCGCGGTCGAGGCCCTGCGGGGAGTCGACATCATCGTTGCGCCCGGAGAGTTCCTAGCCATCATCGGCCCCTCCGGCGGTGGGAAAACGACTCTCCTGAACTGCCTGTCCGGCCTCGATGAGGTGACCGGCGGGGAGATCATGTTCGAAGGCGCCTCACTCGCGTCCATGTCCGACAATCAACGAACCGATCTTCGCGCCCGGCGGATCGGCTTCATCTTCCAATCGTTCAATTTGCTTCCGATGCTAACGGCAGAAGAGAACGTCGAGCTTCCTTTGCTCATCGCCGGATTGACCGGCAAACGTGCCCGCTGGCGTTCGCGCGAGGCGCTCGAGCGCGTCGGGCTGAGCGACCGCGCCCGGCACCGCCCCGCGGAGATGAGCGGCGGCGAGCAACAGCGCGTCGCGATCGCTCGCGCAATCGTTCACGAGCCTCGCATCGTCTTCGCCGACGAGCCGACCGGGGCTCTCGATTCCAAAACCTCGCATCACGTCGTCGAACTGCTTCTCGACCTAAACAGTGCCGAGCAGACCATTGTCATGGTGACGCACGACGCCTCACTCGCCGCGCGAGCCGGACGCGTCGTGCGAATGGAAGATGGGAGAATCACTTCATGACGGCTGCCGTCATTCTCGCTGCGGCAATCGTCGCCGTGGCCCTCGTCACCGTCGGGGCGCGCCGTCCGGCGCTCCTGCGAATCGCTTGGCGTCAGGCCGCTGCGCAGCCCGCTCACTCGCTTCTGTTGCTCGGGGGCCTGATGCTCGGCGGGGCCGCGCTTACGGCGTCTCTCGTCGCGATGGACTCGGCCCAGCGCATAACACGACGCATCGAGATCCTTCGGTGGGACGCAACCGACCTGACCGTGACGGCGGAGCGCCCGTTCCCCATTGAGGTTGCCGACCTCATCGGCGCCGACTCCGACGTGCGCCAGACCGCCCGAGCCGTCGTCCCCCAGCTCGTCGTCGACGCATCGTTTGCCGACGTATCAACGCGGAGGACGGAATCGGCGGCGACCCTGATCGGTTTCGACGCCGCACGCGACGCAGCTCTCGGGCCCTTCGGGCTCACCGACGGGACGCGGGCCGGAAGCGTCGGGCCCGGCGACATCATCCTGAACGAGCGAGCAGCAACCGCCCTGGGAGCCCAGCGCGGCGACACCGTCACCGTCACCGTCGGTGCCACCGGCGAGCAAGTTCCACTCGCCGTCCGCGGAATCGCAAGAATGCGCGGCAAGGCTGCGTGGGGGTTCGCTCCCGTGGGATTCGTGCGCCTCGACCTGGCCCAGAAGCTCGCCGAGGCGCCCGGATCGGTCAACCTTCTGCGAGTCGTTGCTGCCTCGACATCGAAACAAGCCGCCGCCGCGCTAGATGAGGCTCTCGGCAGAGCCGGACTCCCGGTTCGTGCACAAGAAGCCAAGCGGGAGGGGCTCGCGGCGGCAGACGCGCAATCCCGCTTCCTGCGCTATGCGCTGGCAGCGATGTCGGCCTTCATGATCTTGGCCGGTATCGCGCTCATCGTGAATCTGGTCGTCATGCTGGCCGAGGAGCGCTTGCGCTACCTCGGCATGCTGCGCGCCCTCGGCATGCGCCGGACCGGCCTGGTGGCGCTCGGCGCACTCGAGGGCGGGGTCTATGCGATCGCCGCGGGGGCTGCGGGGGCGCTTGCCGGCCTCGGCGTCGGGGCGTTGCTGGCGCGCAGCCTTCAGGCAGCGTTCCAGCGGACGTTCCTGCCCGGTGGGGCCGCCTTGCCGCTGCTGGTGCGGCCGTCTGCGTCGAGTCTCATCGTGGGTTTCGCCGGAGGGTCGGCGGTGGGACTGGCGACGGTAACCGCCGCGTGGAGGCGCGCCTCGCGCTTGAACGTGCCGGCGGCCGTTCGTGGTCTCCACGCGCAATCGCCATCTCAAGGAGCCAACGGAAGAAACCTTGCCCTTCGCCTCGGTGCACTGGCGGCCGGCACGCTCGGCGTCGCGGTGGGAACTCCGCTGCAACGGTACCTCGGCGGTGCACTCGCGATCGGCGCCGTGGTCTCACTGCTTCCGCACGCCGCTTCAGCGCGCCGGCGTCTGTCCGCCGCAGCGGTCGTCATGATCGCCTGGACGGCGCTTGCGACGAGTTGGGCTTCTCTCGACGACCCGCGTGCGTTCATGCAGCTCTTCGTTTCCCTGAACGCCATCGGAGCCCTGGCGTTGTCGGTGCTCGTGGCGGCAAACCTCGGAGTTCTCGAGCGTGCGGCGGCGATCCTCGGTGTGGCATCGTCTGCGGCCCGGCAAGTGCTGCGCCCCGTCCTGAGCTATCTGTCCCAGCGACCGCTGAGGACCTCCCTCACTATCGGCATCTTCGCGCTGGTCCTTTCCCTCGTCACCGCGGCGGCCACCGTCCTTGCCGGAGGCGGCACCCGCTCCGAAGGGGACGATGCCGGCTTCCAGCTCGTCGCCACCGTGGCCGGGGACTCGCCGGTTGAACTCCGGGCTTCGCCCGACATCGTTTCGGCCAAAGGCATCCGCTCCCGCGTGTACCGCGGCGCCGTTTCCCTCCCGGACGCGCGAGTGCGGCAGATCTCGCTCACCGTCTATGAAGCGACGCCGGCGCTTGCCACTCTGCCTCTGGCCGTGCGAGATCCGGCGTTTCCCAGCGACCAATCGGCATGGCAAGCAGTCTTGGAGGGAGACCGCGCCGTCGGATCTCTAGGGTCGGCAGGGCGTCCCTTGGAGTTGGAAAGCTCCAAGACTTCGCTGGTCAACGCAGGATCGCTTCGCGCAGGCCGTCTCTTGATCGGGACGATCGTCGGTCCGAGTCGCTTCGAGGACGTCCCCGGCGAACTAGGCTGGACCTATCTGATCCGCGCCCGCTCCGGGGCCGATCCAGCTGCGCTGGCGCGTTCGCTCGAGCGCACGTTCTTCGAGGACGGTCTGGACGTGTCCACGACTCGGACTCTCCTAGACCGGCCCGAAAGGGACCTTCGCGCTTTTCTTGCGATGGTCGAGTTCATGAGCCGCGTCGCGCTCGCCGTCGGCGTGCTTGCGCTCGGCATCATCGGTCTCCGCGCAGCGGTGGAACGCCGCCGCATGCTCGGCACACTCCGCGCTCTCGGCTACCGCCGGTCGAGCGTGCTTGCCGCCCTCCTGACCGAGGCGGGAATCGTTACGACGGCCGGCGTGCTCGTCGGCGCCGGAGGCGGCCTGGTGTTGAACCGCCTTATCTTCCGGGAAGGGTTCGCCGGGGTGGATCTGCGCCTCCTCGGGGCGACGCTGGCCGTTACCTACGCCGGCGTGCTCGTGGTCACGGCCTGGCCGGCCGTCCGCGCAGCGCGGATTCCCCCGGCCGAGGCTGTGCGCAGCGCCGAATAACCGCGACGCCGTACGATGGACGGATGAACTTCAGCCGTCGTGAGATGTTGCGCGTCGTCGGCTTGGCCGGTCTCGGGATCGGTCTCGGAGCATGCTCGTCGAAGTCTCGAACCGGTTCCCTCACCGACATCGTGGACGGTCGCGTTTCAACCGCAACGATCATCGATGCGGCCGGGGAGATTCTTCCGCGCGAGAACGAGCGATTCGTGTTCGCTATGTTCAAACCGAAGTCTCAGGATCGCTTCGAGGGGGGGACGGCGAAAGTCTGGATCGCGCGCGATCAGAAGGAGCGCGCGCGCGGCCCCTTCACCGCCCAGTGGCACGACCACGGACTCGGCGACAAAGGCATCTACTCCACGCGGATCGGCTTCCCCAAGGAGGGCGCCTGGCTGACCGTCGTCGAGGTCACCCCGGAGGGACGGGGCGAGCCCGTGCTCGGCGGCGCCACCCTCACGGTGGGGCGACGCTATCCGCAACCGATCCCCGGTGAAGCCGCCGTGTCCGTCGCCTCTCCCACGACCAAGGCTGCCGGCGGCGTCGATCCCATCTGCACGCGGCGTCCCAGGTGTCCCTTCCACGAGATCTCGCTCGACCAGGCGTTGAAGGGTGGCGGGCCGGTTGTGCTGTACATCGGCACTCCGGCCTTTTGCCAAAGCCGCACGTGCGGACCGGTCCTCGACGCGGTCATCGAGGCGAGCCGCTCGGCTCCTCCGGCGGTGAAATTCGTGCACATCGAAGTGTTCGCCGACGACGAGGAGGCTCCCGCGAAGCAACGACTCGCACCGGCCGCCTCGGCATGGAAGCTCGAAACGGAGCCGGTCACGTATTTCATCACCGGCGGGCGAGTTGCCGAGCGCTTCCTGGGTCCGGCCGATTCAACCGAGATCGCCGACGCCGTGAAGGCGCTGACCGGGTGACCGAGTGGGCGGTGACGTTCAGGTTCATCTGCCGACCGGGCACCGGCTCGACCGCCGCATGGGAGTGTTTCTCGAGCCGACGGAGCGATATTTCGGCAGGCCGGCGGAAGCACTCGAGCCTGGGGAGCGTCGCCGCGCGGCTATGCCGTGCTACGCGCCGGTGGGATCGCTCGTGCGGGCAGTCATGGCGATGAGACTGATCTCAGCGACGGGAGGAACTCAAACAGACTGCGCCCCCGAGAACCCGGGCGATTCATTGCGACGCGTGCCCGCCTAACTCGGTCTTGCGCTGCGGCGAGACAAATCGCCGGATCGTGCAGCTCCGGGATGGGTGAGGGAATCGACTTCCTCGGCTTTCATCGTCGGTTGGTGCGCGGCCGCGGCGCTCGTTATCGCCATGCACTCATGCGGGTGGCGCTATTCGTCGCGATGCGCCACCGGCCCGCGCCGAATACGGCTTTGCAGTGGCGTATGCCCTCACGCGACCGCTTGGGGCTGATTCGTCTCACGGGGACCGTCGCGCCACCCCGGCCGAACTGGGGTTGGCGCGGAGCGCGACCGAATGCTTCCGGATGAAGCGCATCGGTGCGCCGTGCGCGAAAACACGGCATGCACGGTTCGATGGGGGGCGTTGGAGACGGGGCACGACACACCACGGCAACGGACTGAGCCCCCGGAGGGAAACCACGGGACCAATGCGGCCGGGCCTTGCGGCTCAAAAGCCGCGCCAGCGCTCCACCCGACCACCACCCCAATCTCAGCCGCGACCACGGACATCCTCAACCTCAGGAGCATGAGTAACGCGACGCGCCCTTCCGCTGTCGCGACGCTGGGTGACAAGACCCACGAACAAAAGGGCAATCACGATCCCTGCACCGGCGACCAGGACTCTGCGAAAAGCCTCCCCGACACAGCGCGTCGCGTAAGGAACTCTAAAGTGCGACAGAGTCTGTTCCTCGAGCGTGTCGCCCTGTATCAATCTGGTGACGGAAGCTCCGCAGTCCAACGAATACATCATTGAGGGGGGATAGGGCGGAGCGCTCGGTACCGAAACCGAGAAGGGCCATAGGACATAGATCAGCCCGAGCCCTCCAATGAATCCAACAAGCCAGCCGGAATTGCGCCTGCGCCACGGGAGTTCTAGGGAATTGCTCGCGCCGACACGATGGTGAGCCGTCTGGTGCCTACGAAAGCCCCAGGCGCCCAACATCCCGAGGGTTCCTAGCACCGCGGCGACGCTTCCGACAATGACTCTGCGACGCGCCAACTCCACACACGACTGCGGAATCGCTTCAAAAATCTGACCTGCGCTTAGCTCGTGCCTGGTGGCTCCCGCGAATAACCGTCGGATGGCGGTGCCACAATCAATCTCCTGTCGCTCGCTTCTGATCCCAGTGCTCCACGTTGAGAATGGGACCAAAAACAGGGCGAGTCCGGCTGCCAATAGTAAACCGGACGGTACCCCTACCGCCCAGCGGCGGGAAAGTTTCAAATAGGCCCGCCCAGCGAATAGAACCCTGCATCGTCCCAGTCCGTCGTTCCGCTGCTGCCGCGATAGGCGCGCAGGAATATCTTCGCTACCTTGGCGCCTGAAGGTGCCCACACGGCTAGGCCCATGAGGGACACCTCTCCGACGATGACTGCGCTCACAATTTCCAAAGGCCGGCCCCGGCTACATCATGTGCAGTCGGACTCTCACAATTCATGGACTCGTTTCAGGGGGCCGGCGCAGGTGGAACGAGCGGTGCGAGCCGTTCGTCTGGACAAAGGATGCCGCAGAGGTCATCGCCAAAGCGAAGCGTCCAACCACATCATTGACGGTGCACTAGGGGCACGGAATAGCGAGCTTGTGCTCGACCACGATGTATTTGTAGGAGGAGCCCGAAGGCTTCCGCCAAACCTGAAAGGCTTCGACCCTGCGGCCGTCCACCCACCGTTCATAGGCCCTTGAGTCAGCGTCGATCGTGCGCGGAGTCAGCCCCTGGAGCGAGGGAATATCTGCTAGAACAGCGGCGTCCCAGGAAGAAAGACCTGAATCCGGAGCATGGTCGTAGTGCTCGTTTTCGCTACACATGCCCATCGCGGAGTCGTCAATGTCGGCGTCTCCATCCGGCGTAGCGTAAACGCCAGAGCTCAAGAAGACCGAGGACCACGCGAGAAGCCACCCAAGCATCACCGAAAGGACTATCAATCTCTTCCTCATGGCGTCGCCTCCCGCATCAGTACATCGAGTTTACAGAATCAATGTCCGCTAGTGCTCGGGTGACCGCATCCACGTTTCGCCCGTGGAAAGGACAGGACACATTGTGGGCACCGGCGATCCACATTCGCCGGGAGGTTCCGAGTGACGGTTGGGCAAGTGGCCGGCCGCCCAATGGCCCGTCGCTCCCGCTGTGATAACAGATATGGTATATCTGTGCCTGTGAACGCGGCTCGGGCGCTTCGTGATGCGCGGTGTCGCGCCGGCATGAGCCAGCGCCATCTCGCCGATGCCACCGGCGTGGCGCAGCCGGCGATCGCCCGGATCGAGGCCGGTAGCGTCGTGCCTCGGATCGACACGCTCGACCGCTTGCTTGCCGGATGCGGAGCCGGGCTCGAGGTGACACCGCGCTTGGGAGCCGGGATCGAGCGTGACACCATTCGCGCGGCGCTCCGACTCTCGCCGGGCGAGCGACTTCGGATGGCCGCCGAGGACCTCGGCACTCCGGACTCGAAAACGCCCTCCTTCCGGCCCAGCCTGATGCTAGATGCCCTCGTTCGCGGCCGGGTTCGCTTCGTGTTGATCGGCGGCTTAGCGGCGCGGCTTCGGGGCGCGCCGATGGTGACCGACGACGTGGACGTGTGCCACGCCCGAGACCCCCGCAACGTGCGTCTTCTCGGCCGCGTGCTGGCCGGCCTTGCGTCGGCGAGGGCGCCGCGGGCGGAGGATCTCGCCGGCGGCGGAAAGGTCTCCGTGACGACCGGCGGCGGTCGGCTCGACCTGATCGGATCGCCGGCCGGCGTCGAGGGCTTCGAAGAGCTGAAAGGAAACGCAGGCCGACTCGACCTCGGGACTCTGACCGTGCCGGTTGCCTCGATCGACGCCCTCATCCGGATGAAGCGGGCCTCGCCGAGTCATCCCATCGAGCTGGAGATCCTCGGCGCCTTGCGCGAAGAGCTTGATCGCCCCGTGGCGCGTTGACCATACCGGCCGAGACGGCGTCAGATCCTGAGGAACGCCAGCGCATTGTCGCGGAAGACACGCCGCTGGCCGGCCGCGTCCAGTCCGAGATCGAGCACGCGCCTGATCCCGTCCTCGTAGGGATACGCGATGTTCGGCGCGTCGGTCGCCCACATGATGCGGTCGAGCACGCCGTCGAGCCTCAGCTCCCGGAGATTGCCGAAGCCGCTGCCGCTCGTGTCCAGATAGAGGCGTGGGAATTCTCCGGCCAGGTCGACGAATTCCTGACGTTCAGGCCATCCGAGGTGCGCAACGCAGATCCTGAGATCGGGGTACCGCGCCATCAATTTCCTGAATTCTTCGACTCCCACCAAACCGTTGTCCGTGGGCCCCTTGCCGGCATGAACGATCAGGGGGCGGTCTCGCTCGAGCATTAGCTCGTAGACCGAATGCATCCGCAAATCGTCGGGTGCGAAACCCTGAACCTGGTAATGGAGCTTGATGCCGTGGAGGCCCGAGCCAAACGCTTCGTCGATGATTGCCAGGCGATCGGGATCGTCCGGATGCACGCACGCGAACCCGATGGCGCCCTCGAGAGCAGCGGCAGTCTCGGCGACCCACGCGTTGAGGGATCGCGCCATCCCCGGCTTGTGTGCGTACGGCAGAATGCAAAAGCGTTCGGTTCCTCGCTCCCGCACGAACGCCGCAAAGGTCGAGGGGTCGGTGGGCAGGTCGAACGACCAGCCGTACATATCCGTCAGCGCGCGGCGGACGGCCGCGGCCAGCCGCTCGGGAAACAGATGCGTATGAACGTCGATCGCCGGAACCGGCGTTTGCAGCGTCATGCCGGCACGCGATCGAGCAACGCACGAAGTGACCTCGCGGCCGACGCAGGATCACCCGCGAGCGTGATGGCCCGAACCACAACGATCGCCGAGGCCCCGGCCGCGCAGACGGCGCGCACGTTCGCCGGATCGATGCCTCCGATCGCGAACCACGGCATGCGCACGCTGCGCGCCGCGGCCTCGACCAACCCGAGACCGGCTGCCGGACGGCCCGGCTTCGTCGGAGTCTCATAGACGGGGCCGGCGGCAAGGTAGTCCACCGGTTCGCCTACCGCCTCCTCGATTTGCGCGATGTCGTGGGTCGAGCGCCCGATCAGAAGATCGGGACCCGCTTGTGCGCGAGCCAGCGTGGGAGAAAGGTCGTCCTGTCCCAGGTGCACGCCGTCGGCTCCCGCAGCCAGAGCCAGATCCACCCGGTCGTTTACGAAGAACAGCGCGCCGTGTCGGTCGCAGGCCGCGCGGAATCGCTCGGCCAGAGCCAGTTGCGGCCGGGCCTCCATGGATTTCTCACGAAGCTGGACGATGTCCACGCCGGCACCAAGGACCGCCCCGAGGAAGGCATCCAGCGCCACTCCCCCGCCCCGGCCGTCGGTGCAGAGATACAAGCGCGCGGCCGCCAGTCGCTCCCGGCGCTCCGTGCCGGTCAACGGGCGCCTCCCGCCACCGCGCGCACGACTTCGAGCCGGTCCCCGTCGCTCAGCTCCACCGACGGTATCGCTCGCCGCTCGAGCGGCTCGCCGTTGTGCTCGACCACAACCCAATCGGGTTTCCAGCCGAGCGCGGCGAGGAAGTCGCCGATCGTCGAGCCCTCGGCGACCTCGCGGGGTTTGCCGTTTGCGACGACGACCATCAGCCCGTGGGATTGAGGGCTTCGGCTGGGCGAAGCGGAGCGGCCCAGTCCTTCCAAACAACGTCGTAACCCATGGCGCGCATCGATTCCGCAACCTCTTCAGGACTGCGAAGGTCGCTGACCTCGAATTGCTCCTCCGCCTCTTTGGGATGCATGTAGCCGCCGGGCTCGGCGTGGGACCCGGCGCTCGTGTGGGTAACGCCGAGCCGCACCAGATTGTCGCGGAACTCGGCGTCCTCTCGGGAGCTCATCACGATGCCGGCGTCGGGAAGCAGCAACCGGAAAGCGCAAACGAGTTGCGCGAGATCGCGGTCGGTGACCGGCCGCTCCGGTGCATAGCCGCTCGCCGACGGACGGATCCGCGGAAAGCTCACCGTCGCCTCCGCTCGCCAGAATGTCCGCGTCAGAAACAGGCCGTGCGCCGCTGCGGCGACCGCGTCCTCGCGCCAGGGTTCATGGAGTCCCAGAAGAGCCCCAATGCCGAGCCGCCGAACGCCGGCGTTGCCGGCGCGCTCCAGCGCACCGAGGCGCCACGCGTAATCGCGCTTCTTGCCGGCAAGATGGAACCGTGCGTAGGTGTCGCGATCGTAGGTCTCCTGATACACGACCACGCCGTCGCAGCCGGCGGCCCGGAGGCGGCCGTATTCCTCCTCGTTCCACACCTGGACCTCGATGGAGAGCTGAGGCACCAGGGGCGCGAGCAGCCGCAGTCTCTTCTCCAGGAAATCCACACCGGTGAGCCGCTGATGCTCGCCCGTGAGCAGCAGGATGTGGCGAAAACCTCGCGCCAGGAGGTAGCGAGCCTCCTCAAGCGTCTCCTCGTCGCCGAGCGTCTTGCGCGCGATAGGAAGCCCGCGCGCGAAACCGCAATACGTGCACGTGGTCAGACACTCGTTCGAGAGATACAGCGGGGCGTACATGTGAATGGTCCTTCCGAACCGCCGCAGCGTGAGCTCATGTGATACCCGGGCCAGCTCCTCGAGCCGGATCGAGGCGGCGGGGGACACAAGTGCTGCGAAATCCCAAAGATCCCGCTCCCCCGGCGCACGCGCGAGCGCCCGCGACACATCTGCGTCCGCCGCCTCCAACGATGCCCCGGCGAGATCGCGTACCGGCGTTTCGGCGAGAACGTCTTCGAAGGTCATGGCTCGCCGAGAAAACCCGTGAGGGGGCTGGAGGCGTCCGCATCTCGCCGGCGCGGCGCCAGGCCGGCGCTCCGGCCGCGGCGGCCGGCGATCGTCGCCTCGCGAAACGCGCCGGCCATCTGTGCAGGATCGCGCGCGACTGCGATCGCTGTGTTCACGAGCACGGCGTCGGCACCCATCTCCATCGCGGCCGCAGCATGCGAGGGTGCACCGAGACCCGCATCGACGACGACCGGCACCCCGGCCTGCTCGATGATGATGCGCAGCGCGTCTTCGGTGCGCAGGCCCTGATTGGATCCGATCCACGAGCCGAGCGGCATGACCGTTGCGCAGCCGGCCTCCTCGAGGTGCTTGGCCAGAACCGGATCGGCGTTGATGTACGGAAGCACGGTGAAGCCGTCGGCAACCAAGATCTCAGCAGCTTTGAGCGTGCCCACGGGATCGGGCACGAGATAGCGCGGGTCGGGCGTCACCTCGAGCTTGACCCACGCGGGCAACCCCATCGCACGGGCGAGTCGCGCGATGCGCACGGCTTCGCCGGCGTCGGCGGCTCCCGACGTGTTCGGCAGGAGCAACACCCGGCCGGTGTCGATGAAATCCAGGATGTCGGGTCCGCCGGTAGCGTCGAGATCCACGCGCCGGATGGCCACCGTGACGATCTCGGTTCCGCTCGCGTCGATGGCCGCACGCATCGCCTCGCCCGAGGGAAACTTGCCCGTCCCGATGATCAAGCGCGACGCGAACGCCCGCTCGCCGATGACCAAGGGATCGGGGTGGATCTGCGTCTCCACGACCACGAGGCCGCGCCTCCCTCCGCCGGCATTACCCGGATCAGGTTCTCCGCGTCGCCGGCTTCCAGCCGGCCTCTCAGCCCGGTGCCACCGAGCTCCGCGGACCTCAGTATACGGTGGACACTTCACTCCTCGCGCGTGAGGTCGGCGGCCCTCAGGATCAGTTCGGCTCGGTCGAGTTCCTGGGCGACAAACGCGATCTCCGCCGGCCCTTTCGCGTCGTGCTGCGGGAAGAGAAAAATGTTGAGCAGCTCGTTCGCCCCGATCTGCATGCCTCGGTCGTGCATGAACTCCCCGATCGAGTGCTCCCAGGTAAAGAGCAGCTCCTCCTCTTGTGGGTTCCAGTGAACCCAGTAGGTGAGGTACCGCGTGGCCCGCATCTGATATTGCGTCGTGCCACGCTTGCCCTCCTGGGTCAGCCTGAATCCCAGAGAAAGGAGATCCTCGTGGAACGGATGAGTGCTCACAGATAGGCCAGCCAGCGAAGATCCGTCCCGGAGATGCGGGCCGGCTCGAAGCCGAAGTTCCGCTGCACGACGTCGAGCGCGGTGGTGTTGTCGAGGACGACCATGTCGAGCTGGTCGGCGGTGACCAGCGGGTTGC
>JBKKBZ010000036.1:0-3519 GCA_046713235.1 Actinomycetota bacterium
ATACCGGGGCCGGTGCCGGGGCGCTCGGACTCGGACTGGCGGCCGTCGCCCTGGTGGCGGCCCGGCGGCTGCGGCGGACCTAGCCGGCCCGTCCCCCGCCTCGTCGCGGAGCAGTCCCAGGCCCTGCCGCACGCTCAGCCCATGCGCGCACGGTGGAGGACGATCTCCCATTCCTTGTCGCCCACCGGCTGCACCGACAATCGTGCGCCGCGCTTGATGACCATCAGGTCTTCGAGCCCGGGCGTTTCCTTCAGCTCTCGCAAGGTGAGCACACGAGGAAACTTCTCGAGGAACCGCACGTCCACCATGTACCAGATAGGTCTCTGTTCGGATGCCTTCGGGTCGAAATACTTGCTCGACGGATCGAACTGCGTGTGATCGGGATACGCGTCGCGGACGATGTCGCAAACACCGGCGACGCCCTTGGGGTCCTCGCTGGAGTGATAGAAGAAGGCACGGTCGCCCAGGGCCATCGCCTTCATGTGGTTGCGTGCCTGAAAATTCCGTACGCCGTCCCAGCACTCGGTGCCCTTGCGAGCGAGATCGTCGATCGAGAAGGCCGACGGCTCTGTCTTCATCAACCAGTAGCGCATAGCCTCAAGCGCCATCAGGAGGCAGCGATGAGGGAGGCGTCGATCTCGGCGATTGATCGGCAGCCGGCGAGTGCCATGGCGAGGGACAGCTCGTCGCGCAGCATCTCGAGAACCCGCCGTACCCCGTCGGCGCCGCCGGCAGCGAGCCCCCACAATTGCGGGCGTCCGACGGCGACCGCATCGGCTCCGAGGGCGATGGCCTTGAGCACGTCCACACCCCGACGTACACCTCCATCGACGATCACGGCGGCGCGCCCCGCTACCGTCTGAGCGATTCCCGGCAGCGCGTCGAGCGATGCCACCGCGGTGTCGAGCTGACGCCCGCCGTGGTTCGAGACCCAGATGCCGTCCACTCCGAGATCGATCGCGCGACGGGCGTCGTCCTCGCGAACGACACCCTTTAGGAGGATCGGGAGCGGCGAGAGCGAGCGTAGCCAAGGGATGTTCTCCCAGGTCAGTCCCGCGTCGAAGCTCAGCATGTCGGTGATCGACACCGGCTCTTCGGTGACGAGGAATTCGGCGATGTTCGCCGGAATGACGCCCGGCGGAGTGACGAATCCGCCGCGAACGTCGCGCTCTCTGTTGCCGAGCAGCGGAACATCCACCGTCAGGACGATCGCGGTGTACCCGGCGGCATATGCGCGTGCAACGAGAGTCTCGGCAATCTCGCGTTTCGTGTAGCAGTAGAGCTGGAACCACCTCGGTGCGCCGGGGGCCGCCGCGGCGACGTCTTCCAGAGGAACGCTCGACACCGTCGAGAGGGTTTGCAGAACGCCCAGGGTGGATGCACCGCGGGCGGTGGCAACCTCGCCGTCGGGGTGGGCCATCTGATGAAGCGCCGTCGGAGCGAGCAGCACCGGAAACGGAAGCGCATGATCCAGCAACACCGTCGAGAGGTCTCGCTCGCGGACGTCCACCAACACCCGGAAGCCGATCTCTCGACGGCGAAACGCTGCGATGTTGGATGCCACCGTGAGCTCGTCGCCCGACCCGCCGGCGATGTAGTCGTACACGGCGGGGGTAAGCGCCTCCTTGGCGACGGCCTCGAACTCTTCGACGTTCACCGGTGGTGGCACGATGAGCGAGCATAGCAACACCGCCGCGATACGCTGGGGCGATGGAAGATCCGCTCGCCCACGCACGCATCGGGCTGGTCGGAAGCGGAGAGTTCACGCCGGCGATGGAGGACATCGACCGCGAGATCCTGGCCACCCTGCCGCGACGTCCCCGGGTCGTGATCTTGCCGACGGCGGCCGGGGGAGAAGACCCCGACGACTGGGCCTTTCGAGGAGTCGAGCACTTCACCCGTCTCGGCGCCCGGTCGGCCGCGGTCATGGTGCTCAACTGGTCGCATGCCGAGGACCCCGAGCATGTTGCACAGGTCGAGCGGGCCGACCTGGTGTATCTCTCCGGGGGAAAGCCGGCGCGCCTGCTGTCGGCACTTGAGGGTTCGCCGCTCTGGACCGGCATCTTGCTTGCACGCCGAAACGGCGGATGGATCATCGGGTCGAGCGCCGGCGCGATGTGCTGGGCGACTGGACGCTGGTCCACGCGCCGGGATCCGGCGGCGGGACGCCGACCGCGTGGACGATCGGACTCGGAATCCTCCAGGGGATGGCGGTGGTTCCTCATTACGATCGGTGGATCGAGGCCGAGGGCCTGGCGGCGGAAATCGAGGCCTACTGCACGGTGTTCGGCATTCCCGAGGACTCGGCGATTCTGCTCGACGAACGTCACGGGCGCGCGCTCGGCCGCGCGGCGTCCTGCGTGCGGGGCAGGGGAGGAACAACTTGGGTCGCCCCCGGCGAGCGGTTCGAGCTGGCGCCAACCTGAATCGGTCTTCATGTTCCACGTGGCGCCGTGCTTGACCGTGCGAATGCGCACGTCTATCGTGCGACACGGCATTTCGCACCAAACGGGCGTGACGCCCGTCGCGCCCGAGCAGTCCGTCTCGACTGAAGGGGGGAGCGGATGAGAAAGAAGGTCGCGGTTGCCGGCATGCTGACGGCAACGCTCATGCTGTGGACCACCGGCGCGGAGGCCCGCACCAACACCCGCAACAAGCCCATCGTGTTCGTCCACGGGCTCGATGCGTTCTTCAGCTCAGGCAGTGACTGCAATGCCTGGAACCCAATGGTCTCCGCGCTGCAATCGTGGGGGCACACCGGGACGATGGTGAAGACGAAGTTCTACGCGTTCGACGTTAATTGCAACTACTCGTTGGATCATCACGGGAGCCACTCGGTGCACTACGGCGGTACCGGCGAGCACGACGTGAACGATCCCAACTCGCACGGCTTCGACACCCGGATCGAGCACATCTCGTATCACCTCGCATGGATGATCTACGACCACTTCTCCAAAAGCGGGGTCGTCGTGGACGGTGTCGGTCACTCGATGGGTGGTCTCATCCTCCGCTACGCGGTGGCCCAGACCCAGCGGAAACACGCCGACTTCCCACCATCTGTGAACGTCGAGGACATTGTGACCCTCGGCACGCCCCACACCGGCACGGGCTGGGCGCTCGGCTGCCCCTGGGCGGACCAGTGCGGTCAGATGGTGCCGGGGTCGTCGTTCATGAATTGGCTGGCTTCCTACGCGCCGAACCCGCAGGGGAGCGGCGGCACCGACTGGACGACGGTCGGCTCCTATGAAGACGACCTTGTGAGCACCGGATCGGCCAACGGGATGGATTCCACGCACCGGGTGAATTACCTGAGCAGCGCCGGTGTCGAGCATGGCGACTATCTCGTTGATACATCAGATGCTCGCACTGCCGACGTTGAGTACTGGGACCGGCCTGGTCCCTGGTACTCCTGGTATGACGCTCCGTATTCGGTGCGTTGGACCGACTTCGCCCTGTTTTACGGGACCTGGTAGCGGCTCGAGGTCGGCGTACCGCCGCACGAAGCGCGGCGGTACCCCA
>JBKKBZ010000037.1:0-11307 GCA_046713235.1 Actinomycetota bacterium
CCGTCGATCTGCACGACAGTGGCCCGGTGCAAGAACCGGTGGCGGGCTGCGTGGGCGGCGCGCCAGGGATGAGGAAGCCGCAACGAGAGATCGCCTTCGAATCCCTACTCGGAGGCGAACTTCAAGGAGCTCAAATACTGTCCGCAGTTTCCCGAGCGGTTCGGCTGCCTCGGGGACGCACGCGGCTTCTGCGGGGAGTTCTTTACCTACTACAAACGGCGCGCCGGAGGCGTGAATCCCAGGCCGCCAGCGTCCGGCCTCCGGTTACGGGCACCGCGTAGACCCCCGACGTGGACACAAACCGCGGCGGGTGCTTCGCAAGCCAGGTCGCGATCAGCCGCGGCTCGTCGGGGTGGTCGTCGGGCGCCACCGCCGCCGGTGCTCCCTCCACGTCGGCGAGACGCCCATCCTCGATCGTGATCGCGACGCCGCTAACGCTGACGAGGATCTCGCCTGCGCCGACGAGCGCAGTTGTTGCGCGCTGACGGGCGAGGGCGTGCACGAGCGACGCGATACGGTCTCTCACGCTCGCGGCCTCCTCGAACCTCGACATCTCCGCCAGTCGCGTCATCGACCGCTCCAGCGCTGTGACCGCGGTGTCGGCGTCGCCGGCGACGGCCGAGACGGCCGGGGCGATCGAGGCCGCGTAGGCCTCCGGCTCGACGCCCCCCTCGCACGGCGCGGCGCAGCGTCCCATGGCCGCGAGCGCGCAGGCGGGGAAATGCGTTTTCGCCCCGATACGCTCCGAGCAACGCCGAACGGGGGCGGCGCTCTCAAGCGCCTCGCGCACCGCCTCGGCCGCTGCACGCGTGAGCGGTCCGATCCCGCCGGGAGTCCGGGCCACTGTTACGCGGGGAAAGCGCTCGCTCGTGAGGCGCACCCACGCACCGGGGGTGCGGCCGCGCCCGACCCGGTTGTACGGCGGCCGGTGCGCACGGATCAGCCGCGCCTCGATCACGAGCGACTCCAGGTCGGTGCGCGTCGCGATGTGGCGAACGTCGTGGAGCTCGCGCAGCAGCGGCCCGATCGCACGGCGGTCGTCCGTGCCGAAGTAGGAGCGAACGCGCGCGCGCAGGTCGCTCGCCTTTCCTACGTAGAGGACGCGATCTTGCGCGTCTACGAACAAGTACACGCCGCGTGTTCGAGGGAGCGACTCCGTGAGGATGCGCTTGCGGGCTTGTGGGTGACCTCCCGCCGATTGGAACCACAGCAAGTCGTCTAGATGCGATACACCCCATCGCCCGGCCAGCTCGAGCAGCGCGTGGAGCACGTCCGTCGTCGCGCGCGCGTCGGCCAGCGCACGGTGACGCGGGGCGAACCTTGAGCGCAGGGCCCGTGCCAGCGTCTCCAGCCGGAGGTCGGTCACCTCGTCGCGCACCAGGCGCCGCGCGAGCCGCAGGGTGCACACGACGGGGTTGTCGAGCGGCCCGTAGCCGCGACGCTCGGTCTCTGCGCGAAGAAATCGGGTATCGAAGGATGCGTTGTGGGCGACGAGGACCGAGTCGCCGGCGAACTCCAGAAACGAAGGCAAGGCCTCGCCGATCGTCGCCGCACCTGCCACCATGGTGTCGGAGATCCCGGTGAGGCTCGTGATGAATGGCGGGATCGGCATGCCGGGATCTACGAGGGTTTGGAACTCTCCGAGCAGCTCGCCGCCGCGGACCTTAACGGCTCCAATTTCGGTGATAGCCGAGGATGCAGGGGAGCCGCCCGTCGTCTCCAGGTCGACCACGCAGAAGGTCGTCTCGAACAGCGGTGTCCCGAGGTCGTCGAACGATCGCTGGAGCACCCGCATGTCGGCGCCCCAGCGTAGGCGAACACATGTTCGAGAGCAAGCAACCGTATACTCGCGCTCGATGGAGCGACCCGGGCCGTTTCTCTGCGGCGCATGCGGCAACCGCACCCGGTTCGACGTGACCGAACGCCGGCGCACGCGTTCGTTCTTTCACTTCACTCTCGGCGGGGACCTGACCGTTGAGGAGGAAGAGTTGCTCGAGGCCGAGGTTGAGCGGGTGGCCTGCCGCTGGTGCGGTGCGGCGGATCCGGTCGTCGAGGCCAAGCGTCGGGAGGGGGCCGGCGGATGAAGCCGCTGGCCGGCATCCGCGTCCTCGACCTCACCCGGCTCCTCCCCGGTGGATTCTGCACGATGCTGCTGTCGGACCTCGGGGCCGACGTGCTCAAGATCGAGGAGCCGGGGCGCGGCGACTACGTCCGCTGGAACCCGCCGTTCCACGGAGACACGAGCGCCGGCCACCTTGCTCTCAATCGCGGGAAGCGGTCGATGACGCTGAATCTCAAGCACGGGCGCGGCCGGGAGATCCTGACGCGGCTTGCCGCAAGCGCAGACGTGCTCATCGAGTCCTACAGGCCGGGCGTGCTCGACCGGCTCGGCGCGGGATACGAGGCGATCTCGCCGGTCAATCCAGCGATCGTGTGGTGCGCGATCACCGGCTACGGTCAGGATGGACCCTACCGCGACCTGGCCGGCCACGACGTGAACTATCTCGGCTACGCCGGCGTATCCGACATCACGGGGACGGCCGGCGGCGCGCCGGCGATGAGCGGTGCGCAGATCGCCGACATCGGCGGCGGCGCGCTCATGGCGGCGGTCGGCATCCTCGCGGCGCTGCACGAGGCGCGCAGCAGCGGCCGGGGACGCTTCGTCGACATCTCGATGACCGACGGCTCGCTCGCCTGGTTGTCGTTCCATGCGCAGTCGTTGTTGTTTACGGGCTTCGCTCCGCAGCGCGGTCTCATGCCGCTGAACGGCGGGATGGCTTGTTACCGCATCTACCCCTGCGGGGACGGCAAGTTCCTCGCCGTGGGAGCGCTCGAGCCGCAATTCTGGGAGCGACTGTGCACCGCCCTCGAGGTGACGGAGTTCATCCCCAAGCACGTCGCGCCGTGGGAGGAACAGCAGCCGATGATCGCACGCCTGACGGAGATCTTTTCGACTTCGACTCGCGACGAATGGGTGAAGCGCCTGCGCCCGATCGACGCGTGCATAGGCCCGATCAACTCGGTGGAGGAAGCGCTTCGCGATCCACAACTGCTTTCGCGCGGAATGGTCACGGAGTCGAAGACCGCCGACGGCGTGGTGCCGGTGCTCGGCACCCCGATCCGCGAGCGCGGGGAGGCCCAGGAGCCGCTCCCGCCGGCGCCGGGTTTCGGGGAGCACACCGAAGCCGTGCTGCAGGAGGCCGGCTATTCCGACGAAGAGATCGCGGCGCTTCGGAACGCCGGGGCCGTTTAACCCATCGTTTGGACGTGCACGCGCCGCGAACGCGGGCGGTCGTCGAACTCCACCAGCACGATCTGCTGCCATGTTCCGAGCAAGAGCCGTCCGCCCACGACCGGCACGGTGACGGACGGTCCGACGATGGCCGCCCGGACGTGAGCGTACCCGTTGGAGTCGCCGCCGTGATTGTGCGCGTAGCTCGCTTGGCGAGGGATCAAGCGCTCGAGAACCGCGGCCAGGTCGGCGACGGCGCCGGGCTCGTGCTCGATCGTGGTCACCGCGGCAGTCGAGCCGGATACGAAGACCAATGCCGCCCCGTCCCGGAGCCCCGCTTCATCGACGGCTTGGTTCACCTGCTCGGTGAGGTCGAGGACGTGGCCGTCGCCCTTCGTTTGCACGGGTATATCGCGCATCGTAGCCGTCATCGGAGCCCCCATCGGTCGTGCGTGTCGTACCCCGACGCTAGCATTCGCGCAGGAGGTGGATTATGGACGAACGCGCGCGTGGTGAGGACGACCTCGGGATGACGGTGACCTGCGATTGCCCCGAAGAGGGGCATTTCGGAGATTGTTTGGTTTCCTTCATCCTCGACCGGCCGGAAGGGGCGGTGGTGTTCAACGCCGCCGAGGAGCGGGCCATTCGTGCCCTGGGCAGGGCGGGGCTGCTTCCCGAGGCGCGATGGAGGCGTCTGACCGGGTAGCGGCCCCTTCGGCGGGAATGCTTGCGACCCCCCGAAGGGTCGGCAAGAATGCCTGCGTGACCTGGACATTTTCCCCTTCCCCGGCGGTTCGCTTGGGCCCGGGCGGCAAGGGAGCCGGCTCGTGATCCGGCTCCGCGTGCTCGGCCACACCGACGACCTGAGAGATCTCATCCTCACCGGGAAGAAGGGAGACCGGAAGGGCACCCACACCGCACCGATCGACGACCGCCTGTTCGACGTTCTCGAACGGGTATGGCGAGCGCGAAAGGCAGCCGAGCGCGATGCCCGTCGTGCCGGGCGCGCGGCCGATATTCCTGATGCGCCGAAGCTGGCCCCGACCGACGTTCAAAGGTTGCTGCGAGCGGGACGCACTCCGGATCAGGTCGCCCAGCAGGCAGGCGCCCCGGTGAGCTGGGTCGAGCGCTTCTACGGCCCCGTCCTGAACGAGCGCGCCGGAGTCATCGCCGAGTGCCAAACCCTCTGGCTGGAGAAGCCGCGGCTCGGTCCTTCCGGATCTCCTCTGGGGGAATCCGTCGTGAAGAACTTGCGAAGCCGGCGCGTCAACCTCGACGAGGACCAGCTGCGCGAAGCCTGGGACGCGTCGCGCCAAAACGGCCAGCCGTGGATCGTCACCCTGCAATTCCCGTTCCGAGGGCGTCAGAAGCGAGCGGTTTGGCGCTACGACCCCCATGAGCGCACGATCGTCGCGTCTAACCGCTTCGCTGCCGACATCGGTTGGGTGCCGAACGGACGGAAGGCGGCCGCCCGGCGCGCCGCTGAGGAGGCCGAACGGCCGCGCGCGGCCGCGTCCAAGGCGAAGGCGGCCCGACGGGCCAAAACGACCGGAAGATCGACGACCAAGAAGGCGGCGAAACCCGGAGCGAAACGACCGGCGAAACGACCGGCGAAACGAGCGGCGAAACGACCGGCGAAACGACCGGCGAAGAGGCCGAGGCAACCGGCCGGAAAGCGCCGGACACCCCGACCGGCGACGCGGCGCAGCCCGGCCAAGCGGACTGCCGCCCGGCGCCCACGGGCTCGGGCGGCATCCCGACACACCACTCGATCCACGCGCCGTCGCCGTCGTTGATCTCCGCATGAGCCGGGCGGCCGCCGGAATACTCGTCGTCATCGACGGTTCCGCAACGAGTCTTCGCGCCCTCGAGGTTGCGATCGATCGGGCACTCGAAAGGTCGGCCTCGCTGACGCTTCTGGGGATAATCCCCCCTCGCCTGTGGCGCGCAAAGAGATCCGCGTTCCAGATCCCGCAGGACCAGCGTGACGAGGAATTCGTGCACGGTGTTCTGGAGCGCGCATCGATGAGATGCCAGGAGCGCGGCGCGCCGTCCACCACTCGCACACGGTCCGGGCCTCCCGCAGAGATCATCCGGGCGGAGTCCACGCGCGGATTCGATCTCATCGTGCTGGGGGAGCGCCCGAATCTCGTTGGGGCCCCCAGCCTCGCCTCGATCGTCAAGGACCGGATCGCGATTCCCCTGGAGATCGTGCACGAAGGCGGAGAGGACCCGGGGTGAGCCCGCGTGCCCGGCGGCTGATGTTGGGGGCGGCGATCGGCCTGACGCTGGCGATCCCGGGCCGGGCCGCTCCATCGGACCCCGCGAAGGACGCCAGCCTAGGTGACTATTTCAGCCCGGCCGACGTCGACCGTTCGCGGCTATATCGCGGACCGCGCTACACGCTGTTCTTCGCGGGGCTCGGCGCCGAGACCTTGGCCCTGGTCGCGGTGGGCATCGGACCCGGGCTGCGCAAGCTCGGTTCGACGGCAACGCGTCTCGGTGGCACGCGCTGGTGGGTTCAACTTCTGGTGCTCGCCTGCGCACTCCAGATGATTCTGATTCTGGTCCGGTTGCCCTTTGCGATCGGGCGTGAGCGACACGACCGAACGTGGGGGCTGTCCACGCGCGACTGGGGCGTCTTCTCCTCCGACACCGCACGGGCAACGATGTTCGAGCTCGG
The DNA here is from genome assembly GCA_046713235.1 of Actinomycetota bacterium. Lineage (GTDB taxonomy): Bacteria > Actinomycetota > AC-67 > AC-67 > AC-67 > JBKKBZ01. The sequence continues at coordinate 5,916 of JBKKBZ010000037.1, forward strand.
CCTCACGCTCGTCGCGGCCTTGGGGTTCTTCGCGCTCGTTCGAGCGCTTCCGCGAGGATGGCCGTTCGCGGCGGCGGCCGGAGCGGCCGGGCTGACGGTCGCCCTCTCCCTGCTTTGGCCGGTCATTTACGAGCCCTTGTTCAACAGGTTCACGCCGGTAGACGCCGCCTTGAGAGAACGTATCGTCGGTCTGGGCGAGGTGTCGGGCGTCCGCATCGGGTCTGTGCTCGTTGCCGACGCCAGCCGGAGAACCACGACTCAGAACGCTTACGTCTCCGGCCTCGGTGCGACCAAGCGTGTCGTGCTCTACGACACGCTGTTGGAGAAATCGTCGCCGGAAGAGGTAGACCTCGTCGTCGCCCATGAGCTGGCGCACGTTCGGCATCGCGATGTCCTCAAGGGGACCGCCCTCGGCGCGGCCGGCGCGGCGGTTATGGTTGCGCTGGTGTGGTTGCTGCTCTCCCGCCCGGGGCTGCGGAGCGGTCTCGGTATCGAGTCGGCGGCGGATCATCGCGCGTTGCCGTTCCTCATGCTCGTCGGTGCGCTCGCAACGCTGGTGTCGCTCCCCATTGCGAATGGGTACTCGAGGACGATCGAGGCTGCCGCCGACCGTGCAGCAGTTCGCGTGACGCAGAAACCCGAGGTTGCCGTTGCCGTGGAGGTGAACCTGGCGCGCGACAACATTTCGGATCTGCAACCAAACGGGTTCATCCGGTGGGCCCTTTTTAGTCACCCGGCGCCGCTCGAGCGCATCGCGATAGCCCTGGATGAAGGAGCGAAGCTCCCGGGCCGCAGATGACGTTCGGCGGGGCGTGAAGCGCAGTGCGATTGCTTCTGGTCACGAATGATTTTCCTCCTCGCTTCGGAGGCATCCAGACCTATCTGCACAACCTGTATGCGCACCTGAAGTCTTGCGAGGTGACCGTCCTCGCTCCGGCACAGCCGGGCGACTCGGCGTTCGACTCTCGCCAGCCGTTCGAGGTCATTCGCCACGATGGTTCGGTGTGGGGGCCGGCGCCGGCGCTCCGGCGGAGGGTTCACTCCCTGGTGCGAAGCCGTCGGGCCGACGCGATCGCCTTCGGGGCGATGCTGCCGATGAATCTCATTGCATCGGGGTTCGATGTCCCGGTCGTCGTTCATACCCACGGTTTCGAGGTGGGATGGGCCCGCGTACCGGCGGCCCGAAGCGTGATGCGCGCGATCGCGCGACGGGCGGTGCTCCTCACTGTTGTGAGTGAGTTCACCGCACCGTTCCTGCGGCAAGCCGCCGGTGCCGGCACGCGGGTCGAGTTGTTGCGGACGGGAGTGGACCTCGAGCGATTTCACCCTGCCGTGGACGCGGGTCCGATTCGAGCCCGGCATCATCTGGGCGACCGGCCGGTCGTGTGTTGCGTCAGCCGGCTCGTTGCGCGGAAGGGTCAGGACCGGCTGATTGAGGTTCTGCCGACCGTCCGGCGCGAGATCGGCGACGTCGTCCTGATGCTCGTCGGGGACGGTCCGGCCCGCCGGCGTCTGGAGGGCCTCGCCCGGGGCACCGGAGCGGGTGGCGCCGTGGTCTTTGCCGGCGAGGCGGCAGATTCCGAGCTGGCCGCCTACTACCGCGCGGGCAGCGTGTTCGCCATGCCTGTGCGGTCCAGGCTCGCCGGGCTCGAAGTCGAGGGCCTCGGGCTGGTTTATCTGGAGGCGCAGGCATGCGGAGTGCCGGTGATCACCGGCGATTCGGGAGGGGCCCCCGAGGCCGTCCGGCCCGGGGAGACCGGATTCGTAGTCGGGGGTAGCGACCGAGTCGCGCTCGCCGATGCCATCGTGCGCACGTTGCGGGACGACGGTCTTCGCGCGAGCATGGGCGCGGCCGGCCGGGCTTTCGTCGAGAAGGAGCATTCCTGGGGGGCCGTCGCAGCCCGTTACGGCGCGATGCTCGACGCAATCGGGTGAGGCCGGCCGTTGCGTTTCGGAAGCGCGCCCGCGTATAAACAACATGTGTGGGTGCGGCAATCGTCCGGCCAATCAAGCTCACCAGCCGAACGGAGGATGTCATGGCCGATACAGTCGTCGGGTTGTTCCTGGAACAGACGAAGAGGATTCCCGCCAAGGTTGCGTTCAAGGTCAATCGCGGTGGAGCCTGGTCGGACATCACGTGGGCCGATTACGAGCGCGATGTGCGCCGCGCCGCGGCCGGGTTCCGGTCACTCGGCGTGGACACCGGAGACAAGGTGGCGATCCTGTCGGCGAACAGGGCTGAGTGGCACATCGCCGACATCGCAACCCAGGCGCTCGGAGGTGTGACCGTCCCGATCTATGCAACGAACTCGCCGCCGCAAGTGGCCTACATAACAGCTCATTCCGAAACCAAGGTCATCGTTCTCGAGAACGCCGACCAGCTCGCCAAGGTGCAAGAGAAGCGCCACGAGCTGCCTGCGCTGGCTAAGGCCGTCGTCGTCGATACGGACGGTGTGACACTCGATGGATTCGTGATGTCCTGGGATGGCCTGCTCGAGGCCGGGGGCGAGTTCGCGAAGAAGAATCCCAAGGATTTCGATGAGCATGCGGCAGCCGTCGAGGCCGACGACTTGGCGACGCTCGTTTACACGTCGGGCACGACCGGGCCGCCGAAGGGCGCGATGCTCACGCACCGTAACATCGTGTGGACGGTGGCTAAGCTCGGCTCGGTGCTCGAGGCCGGGCCCGAGGACCGCAAGCTGTCGTACCTGCCGCTGTCGCACATCGCGGAACGCGTGACGTCGCACTTCCTGGGCATCTACCAGGGATCGCAGACCTGGTTCGCCCAGTCGATCGATACTCTCCGCGACGACCTGCAGGCGTGCCGCCCGACCGTCTTCTTCGGCGTCCCCCGCGTCTGGGAGAAGTTCTACGCGGGGATCATGGGAATGCTCGAGAGCTTGCCGCAGGAGCAGCGCGACATGGCCGGACAGGCGATCCTGCTCGGCAGGAAGCGCGTCGAGGCGATGCAGGCCGGCGCGTCGTTGCCGCCGGAGCTCGAGGCGAAGTACCAGCAGGCCGACGTGGCCCTGTTCGCGCTGGCCCGCGGCGCGCTCGGGCTGGATCAGGCTCGCGCGATGATCTCCGGGGCGGCTCCGATCAACCCGGAGGTGCTGCGGTTCTTCCACGCGATCGGCTTGCCGGTAGCCGAGGTCTACGGCCAGACCGAGGACTGCGGACCGACGTCGATCAACCGCCCGGACGCGATCAAGATCGGCACCGTCGGTCCGGCGATCCCAGGCGTCGAGGTGAAGATCGCAGAGGATGGCGAGATCCTCGTCAAAGGTGGAAACGTCGGGCCGGGGTATTACAAGGACCCGCTCGCGACGAAGGACCTCATTGACGAAGACGGGTGGATGCATTCCGGGGACATCGGCGAGCTCGACGACGAGGGCTACTTGCGCATCACCGATCGCAAGAAGGACCTCATCATTACCGCGGCCGGAAAGAACATCGCGCCGCAAGTGATCGAGAACATGCTCAAGTACTCGCCGTGGATCTCGCAGGCGGTCGTAATCGGCGACAACCGGCCGTACCTCACGGCGCTGATTACGCTCGATCAGGAGAAGGTGACACAGTTTGCCGAGCAGAAGTCGATCCCTTTCTCCGACCTCGCCGGGCTTACCCGCCATCCCGATATCCAGCAGCTTGTGGAGGTCGCGGTGCAAGAGGTGAACAAGGACCTGGCGCGCGTCGAGCAGATCAAGAAATGGATCGTTCTGGAGCGCGACTTCATTCAAGAGGCCGAAGAGATGACCCCTACGATGAAGGTGCGCCGCCGCGCGATCACCGAGAAGTACGCCGACACGATCGAGGGTATGTACAGCTAAATTAGGTCCACTCATGCGACAGATTCCAGCCAAGGAAGTAGCTAGACGACTCGGGCCTTGGCTGGCTGCCCTGCTGATTCTGTTGTTGCTTTCCAGCATTGCCACCGTGTTAGACGCGTACTTCGACGTGCCCTATCCGTTCAGATTCGACCGTCGCCATACCCCACTCAAGGGTGGCGTCATGATAGGAACGGTGACGGCGATCGACGAGGCCGGCACGGGCATGTGTATCCAGGCACCGGCGCGGCGTGTTTGCGCGATTCCTCAACTCGCTAAAGACGCTCCGCTCCCGCAACAAGGTACTCGCGTAAAGGCCTTTTTCGTTCCGGTGCCAGAGGACTCGCAGAAGTACGCCACCCACCTCGCGTGGGTGGCGGTCTTTCCTGTATAGGTCTTCCGGGAATTCCGTGGGTCATCGGATAGAGCTGTAGCCCCCGCAGTGGAAGTAGATGGCGGCCTTGAAGTGGTCGCGGTTCCTGTATCCGTAGGCGCGCTTCTTGATCGGCTGGATCTTGGAGTTGAGTACCTCGTCTGCACCAGGCACGCGTCACGTTCGCGGAGCCCGATTGACGTTTTACATATCCTCCAGCATAATTATGTCATGGAACGCACTTCCATCGTTGCCGAGGAAAAGACGATCGCCCGCCTGCGTGCTCTTGCTCGGGACCGAGGCGTCTCCCTGTCCGAAGTGGTTCGCGAGGCGCTCGCCGCGAAGGCCGACGAATACCGCCCAAGGCCGCGCAGTTTGGGATCTGGCCAGTCTTCCCGCTCCGGCACAGCTCGTGGAAAGGCCACCAAGCGCCTCCCCCCCCGCTCGTGGCGCTGATCATCGATACGGGGCCGCTCTACGCCGCACTCGATCGGCGAGATCGGGACCATGCCCGCTGTCGCAGGCTCATCGAGGAGTCCGACGAGCGACTCGTCATCCCGTCGCCCGTGCTGCCGGAACTTGATTACTTGGTCTCCGAACGCATGGGCACGGGGCCGATGCTCATATTCCTTCAGGACGTAGAGGACGGCGCCTTCCAGATCGAAAGCCTTGCTGATTCCGATTATGCCCGCGTCAGGGAACTCATTGACGGGTACGCCGATCAGGATCTCGGTTTCGTTGACTCCTCAGTTGTGGCCATCGCCGAACGGTTTAACGAGGCTAAGATTGCCACACTCGATCACCGGCATTTCTCGGTCGTCCGGCCGCGCCACGTTACTGCCTTCCAGCTACTGCCGGACTGACGCGACTCGTTTCGTTCAGGTTCCGTCCGTCGCGATTCGCCGGACGGTCGATGAGCGTATAGTTAGGCGTATGCCACGCATGCAGGTCTATCTCCCTCGGTGCGCTCGCGTCACACGCAAGGGGTGTGTCGATTCTCCATCCCTAAACCGGGGACTGCCCCAGGGTTGGCTGACCTAGAGAAGTCGCCGCCCCGACAGCTTCCAAGGACCGGTAGCACCCGCTGTTGACGAGATGCAGGCAACGCAGGCATAATGCAGGCATGGCGATTTCGATCACGATTCGGAACGTGCCCGACGAGGTGCGCGACGTACTCGCGGCCCGGGCAGCC
>JBKKBZ010000038.1:0-7262 GCA_046713235.1 Actinomycetota bacterium
GGACCAGCAACTGGACACCGGGCATGGCGCGGCCCCCCCGGTTTTTTGGCGGGGCGGGGGGGGGCGGGCGGCGGCGCCCCCCCGCCTCCGCGTTTAGAACGGGCAGTTGCCTGGTGCCGGCTGGTCGATCCGGGACGCGCCGCCCACGGGCACGTCGAGGAAGGTCACCTCAAACTCGAGCACAGTGCTGCCCTCGTTTCTGACGATGTGAACGTGGCCGTAGCCGGGGTCAACGTAAACGCTCCCCGCCGGATAGTGCGTCGGCGAGCAGGACTTGTCGTCGGCCGCATAGGTCGTGAACGTCCCCGACTTGACGACGACGATCGCTTGCCCGGGGTGGCTGTGCCAACCGCTGTTACCGCCGGGGTCCTGCTTGATGTTCACGACGACGACATCGAAGGGTTGGTTCCCCCTCGTCTTGATCTTGTCGACGGCTGTACCTCGCGCCCGCACCACGGATGTGAATTTCTCGCTGGGCGTCGGTAGGGCCGACGGCACGAATGCCGCGACCACGAAAGCCACCACGCAACCGATAACGGCTAAGCGTCTCTTCATCCCCTTCCCCCTTCTGCTCCTTAGAGCGTCCGTTTCGCCTCGGAGCGTACACCGCATGTCGGGAAAAAGACACCTCGGGGGGAAAGAACATGTTGCGGTCTTTCTATGGGGTCGCGTTGAGATCATGCGGAAAGGGCACAACCATGAGCTGCCAATGTCTCACTCCTCTCAAGTCATTCGAGCCAAGCGACGATGCCGGGTTCGGGACGGCCGGCGTCCGCGAGCGCACCAATCGCGTCGATCAGTCGACCGATCGAACGGGGCCGCCGAACCAATGTCCGCGAGACGAGCACGAGCCCGGCGTGCGGCTGATCGTGCTCGGCGCGCCACGCCGCCTCGACCAGGACGAAATCGGCGACGTTCTCGGTGACGATGCACCGATGCTGCAGTTGAGCAGAGACGAAGATTTGCTCATCGGCAAGCCCGCGGAGCGAGGGGATCTCCTGCACCGCGGCAGCGTCAATGTTTCGACGGCGGAGTCCGTCAGCGATGGCGGGAGGAAACATCTCGTCGAGCAGGAATCTCACTTGTAAAGAGTCTTGCGACTTTCCGCCACGCGACGCGCCCGTTCGCCTGCCGTCGCGTTTTCGGCGATCCGGGCGTCGATCTCCTCCGGGTACTCGGCGTAATACGCCTCTGCCGTGCGCACTTGAGAAGGCATGAGTCCGAGCCACGCTGCCGCCTTCTTCAGTGCCCGTGATTCACCGAGGCGGCCGAAGTCCTTCAGGGCGACGATCACCTCCCAGACGTCTGGTCCGCTCACAAGGCCCGCGCGCCGCCCCGCAGGGCCGTCGCGAAACGCGATTCCCGGATGGTCCTCCATGCGCATGCCTTCATCGACGAGGCGCACGACGTATCCGGACGTCGGCTCGGCCTTTCGCGCACTTCGACGCCTCAGCCGTTCGGCCAGGCCGGACGGAAAACGAATGCTGACGGGATCGGTCATGCACTACATTGTAGTGCGCACCGAGAGCCGAGGTCAAGACTGGACCGGCCGAGAGCTGAGCATCACTGACATAGGCTCTTGGCGGCACACGGTTCTCCAGCCAGAGAGGAGTCGTCATGAGCGCGATCGTTCACGGCCCCGGCGAAGGGACGGGGTATTCGGTGCGCGGCAGCACCATCATGTTCAAGGCGCTCGCCAGCGACACCGGTGGTGCGTTCAGCTTCTTCGAGCGCGAGATGCCCTCGGGTGCGCGCATGACCCCGGCGCACCGTCACGAGGGACCGGAGGGGTTCTATGTGTTGACGGGAGCGCTTGAGTTTCACGTCGAGGACGACGTGATCTCGGGACCGGCGGGGACGTTCGTTCTCGTGCCGGCGCAAGTCGCTCATACGTTCGGAAACAGCTCGGGGGCACCGGCACGTCTGCTAACGATCCATGCTCCCGCGGCTGATCCATACTTCGCGGAGATGCATCAGCTTTGGTCGTCGCGAGAACCACCCACACCCGATCAAGAGCGCGAGATCCAACGCCGCCACGGACTGATGCCCGCATGAGCTACGGATCGGGAGCCGCATGCTATGGACGCCCTGCACGACGTGCCGGACGCGATCGGGCGATGGTATCGCGCACCTGAGCGCGGGTGGCAATACGGAATCAAGTCGATAGCGCGAGGACCACGGCCTGTTCGAGGGAAATTTCGCGGCCTTCCTCGAACGCCTCCTCGAACACATCTCCGGCGGCATCCCGAACGATTCTCGTGACATGGTCGGAGAACGCCAAATCGGGGCCGGCAAGAACCTCGCTGCCTCGCTCGCGCTGCCGAGCGGCGGCGCCGAGCAACCGCGAAGCCAGGATCGGGTCGTCGCTAGTTCGTAAGGCGGCGAAGACCGTCAAGATTTCACCAACTACCGAGGGCTCGAGCGCATCCCGGATCAATTCGAGAGATCTGAGCGCGGAGGCACGGGCCTCGTCGAACGCCCCCATCATGAGGCGAGTGGCGGCGAGGTTACCGAATGCCCATGCCGTCATGTAGTCGTCTCCTCCACCCCGGTTGACGGCTTCCGCATAGTGGAGCGCGGCACTTGGGTAAGCGCCACGGTGGCGTGCCGCCTCGCCGAGGCTGTTCAGCGAGTTCGCCTCGAGATACCGATCACCCGACTCGCGAGCGAGTCGGAGGGCCTCCTCGTAACCGGCCACGGCTTCGGCCTCCCGACCGCGGTCCAGCTCAACACTGGCCATTGCCTGCAACGTGGCACACGCGAGGGCCAGATCGCCGGTCTCGCGGCTGATCATCCCCGCTCGCTCGACCAGTGGGGCGGCGGCGGCGAATTCACCTTGGTGTCTCACGATGCGGGCCAGGCCGAGCAGCGCGCGACCAACGTCGCCCGATCCCGGGCTGGGCGCCTGCTCGATCGCACGAGCAAGATAGCGCCCTCCTTCGTCGAAGAGCCCTCGATAGATCCAGTAGTGCGCAAGCTTCATCGCCAGCCTAAGCGTCAAGCCGGGATCCTCCGTCGCAGCCGTGCCATCGAGCGCCGCTCTGAGGTTGTCATGCTCGCGCGCGAGAGCAACGACGTCCGCCGGCCTAACAGGTTCCATTGCCCAGCCTGTGACCCACCGGCTCGTGAGTTGGATGCACCATTGGAAATGGCGCGCGGCGACCTCGTGTTGCTCGTCGGATGCTGCCAGCCTCGCACTCGCGTACTGCCGAATCGGCTCGAGCAGGTGGTACCGACTTGCCTCCTCATCGAACTTTACGAGCGATCGGTGGCACAGCGCGGGCAGCGTATCGAGGACTGCAATTCCCTTCCCGCACACCGTCTCGGCCGCGCCCAGGGTGAAGCCGCCGGAGAAGATGGCCGTCCGTCGAAACAGGATCCTTTCGTCCTCGGTGAGTAGGTTGTAGCTCCATTCCAGCGTCGCCTCAAGCGTTCGTGTTGACGCGTCGCCTGCCGACGCCTTCATGATCGAAAGCATCTGGCTTCGGAGCCGCGACTCGAGCTCCGCCAAGCCGATCGCTCGAACGCGACCTGCTGCGAGCTCGATCGCCAGCGGCATCCCCGAAAGTGTCCGGCAGATCGAGGCCACCACCTGCGTCGTCTCGGGCGACTGGTCCATCCGTGCGCCTGCTCCCTCAGCCCGGTCGAGGAAGAGCCGGACGGCCTCGGCCTCGACCAACTCGGCCGGGCCCGTGGAGAGGTCGGGAAGAGTCAACGGGTCGAGCGGCCAGAGCCTCTCACCGGCAACGCCGAGCGGCTCGCGGCTCGTCGCGAGGACGTGGACCGCCGTTCTCGCGACCAGCATTGCAACAAGATCGCGGCATGCGGCAGTTAGGTGTTCGCAGTTGTCGAGGATGATCAGTATGCGCCTCCCGGCCAGCTGCGCGGCAAGCGTCTCAACGACAGCACGGCCGGGTTGCTCGGGTATGTCCAACGCAGAAGCAACGGTTCGCGGCACCAGCGCGGGATCGCCGATCGGTGCGAGCGAGGCGAGCCGAACTCCGTCGGGGAACCGATCGACGGCCTCGGCGCCCACGTGGGTCGCGAGTCGTGTCTTGCCGGTTCCTCCGGCTCCGGTAACGGTCACAACCCGTTTGGATCCAACAAGTTCGGCGAGCTCCGACAGCTCTCGCTCACGACCCACGAAGCTCGTGAGCTCAACGGGAAGGTTGTGGGCGGCCTGATCCAGTGTCCGCAACGGCGGGAACTCGACCGCAACCCGGTCATCGGAAAGCTCGAAGATCCGCTCGGGACGATGAAGATCCTTCAGTCGGTGCCGGCCGAGGTCGCGCAGCCTCGAGCCTTCCGGCAGAGAATCCCCCGCCAGCTCGGCAGTCGTTTCGGACATGATGATTTGACCGCCGTGCGCGCCCGCTCGGAGCCTGGCGCACCGGTTGACGACGGGACCGTAGTAATCGCGATCACGCTCGTGCGTCCGGCCGGTGTGGATCGCCATCCGAACTCTGATCGGAACTGACGTCGCCCACCGCTCGATCGCCAAAGCCACCCTGATGGCAGCCGCCGCCGCAACCGCGTTCGACGCGTCTTGGTACACGCTGAACGTGCTGTCGCCCTCGCCTTTGGACCGAAGGAGACTCCCATCAAAGCGCGCGACCTCGGACGCGACGATGGCGTCGTGCCGTTCGAGAGCAGTCTTCATTGTCGCGGGCTCGGATTCCCACAGCGAGGTCGATCCCTCGATATCGGTGAGCAGGAAAGTCACGACACCGGTGGGAAGCTTCGTCGGATCCAGCTCCTGCCCCGGGCCCCCCATGCCCAAACGCTATCGTCCCTCGCGATCGTGCTCAAAGGCAAGCCGGCGATCACCGAAGGCAAGCGATCTGAACCGGTAGATTGCCCCACCATGGAGCCGTCGGAGGAGGTTCGGGAGGCAACGCTCGAGATGGTGCGTTGCGTCATGGAAGCTGATGCCGCCGGTTGGGGTCGCCTGTGGTCGGCCAGAGACGGTGTCGTCTCGATCGGCAGCGATAGGCGTGAGCAACTCGTCGGCTACGACGCCATCACCGCGGTGAGCGGGTCGGCGATGCAGGCACGTGGCCGCCGGTTCTCCGGCGCAGTCGAGCACTGCGCCGCCTGGCAGGAAGGAAGCGTTGGTTGGGGCGTCGCCTATATGCGAGCCGAATGGGACGGCCGCGCCCTCGACCAACCCTTCCGCATGTCCGGCGTATTCCACTTGGAGCGCGGCCAATGGAAGTTGTGTCACTCTCATCGCTCGGTCGCGATATTCGATGACGAACTCGGTTTCGATCTGACGTCGGCCCTAGAGGGGATCGCCGAGGTTGTTCAGCGGGAACGGCCAAGCGTCGCGGCCGCCGCGGCTCCCAACGGCACCGTCACGATCCTGTTCACCGACATCGAGGACTCGACGCGCCTGACGGAGAGGCTGGGCGACCGGGCATGGATGTCCTTGCTTCACGAGCACAACACCATCGTCCGCGACCAGGCGGCCCGGCACGAGGGGTTCGAGGTCAAGTCGCAGGGCGACGGGTTCATGCTCGCGTTCCCGTCTTCCAGCAGCGCGTTGCGATGCGCCATCGGCATTCAGCGCGCCCTAGCGAGCAGGCCCTCGAAAGAGGAGCCGCTTCGTGTTCGCATCGGTCTGCATACCGGCGAGGCGATCCGCGAAGCGGAAGACTTCTACGGGAAGACCGTGATCACGGCAGCTCGGATAGCGGCCGAGGCGCGCGGTTCGGAGATCCTGTGCTCCTCGCTCGTCCGCGAGCTTTCGCAAAGCGCCGCCGAATTCGATTTCGCCGGTCAAACGGAAACAGAGCTCAAGGGCTTGACCGGGGTCCATCGCCTCTTCTCCGTCGACTGGCGCTCGGGCATCTAGAACGTCCCGAAACCGGCAACGACTCGTGGCGCTGAGATCTAGAGTTTCACCTTGCCCGGGGCATCGACCATGACGGTGCCCGTCGGGTTGTCGAAGTTGCAGCCCTCTTCCGTCTGCTCGAACTGGACCGTGCCGCTCACGGTGAAGTGGCCGCTCCCACTGATACCGGCGTAGGCGCCATCCCCGCCGGTGATGACGTAGTTGCCCTTCTCGCTCACCGTCGCGGTGCACGTGGACGGATCGAAATTGGAGCTATCCACGCCCATGACCTTGAGGTGGATCGTGCCGTCGTCGAAGACCAGGTCGTCGATGGAGTGGTTCGTACGTCCCGCCTGCTTGGAGCCCAACTCGACGTCGCTGCCCGTCGCGTTGATCGCCCCGGAGGCCACGACTGTGCTCTCTCCGGCGGAGAAGTCATCGGTGATTGTGAACTGCTGGTCCTGTGTTGGTGCGGCGGACGCAGGCCCTGCCGCGGCCACCAGTGCGACGGCCATGGTGAACAGCATGACTCCTGCCCTCTTCATCGGCTCTCCCCCTCACTGTGCGTGGTCGGAGGATACCATGCCGCGTGACACTGCCTACCCTGGGAACCACCTCGCCCCACTAGCTCAGTGGATCTGTTGACGGCATCCGTCGGCTGTCATATTCTGTATGACATGACAAGGCCGAGCAAGGTTCTCTCCGTTTCGGTCCCGCCCGACACAGCGAGGGATTTCGATCTCATCGCCGAAGAGGAAGGCCGCAACAAGAGCGAGCTGTTCCGCGAGATGCTCCGGGTGTACCGGATCTATAGAGAAACCCGCGAGTTCGAATCGCTCCAGCGATACGGCGCAGCTATGGCGCGTCGGAAGGGGATCCGTGATGAGCGCGACGTCGAGCGCCTGATCCAGGAGGCCCGTCGGGAAGCCCGCGGGGCGTGAAGGCGGTCTTCGACACCAACGTCCTCGTCTCCGCGTTCAATTTCCCCGGCAGCACCCCAGAAGACGCGTTCCGACTTTGCCTCGACCAACGTGTGGAACTCATCACGTCGAAGGTCCTTCTCGCTGAGCTTGCTCGAATCCTCAGCGACAGGTTCGGGTGGGCCGCCGACCGAGTCGCACGAGTCGTCGATCAACTTTCGCGCTTGGGAACGCTGATTGAACCGACGGAGAGTGTCACGTTTGTCGAGGCGGACCCAGACGACGATCGCGTCCTCGAAGCAGCGCTCGCATCCGGTGCGACGATCATCGTCTCGGGCGATAACCATCTACTTCGCATCGGAACTTGGGAAGGAATCCGGATACTTCGACCAACGGAATTGCTCGCCGAGTTCGAATCCCGTTAGCTCATGGCTCGGGCCTGGGGCTCGTCATCCTGGGGCTGGGAGTTCGATTCTCCCCGCCGGCTCTCCTCCGCAAGACAAGAGCCC
>JBKKBZ010000039.1:0-32163 GCA_046713235.1 Actinomycetota bacterium
CACCATGTCTGTGCCGCTCGACTTCGCGGCGACACCGCGGGCGGGCTTGCCGAATTGCGCCAGCAACAGGGCCCCGGCCTCGTGCGCGACGGCTACGGCGAGGCCGGCGAGCGCGTTCACGCGGGCTTGCGCGCCTCGACCACCGCGGTGACCATGCGGCTCTGGGTCGGCGTCGAACGCACGTCTACAAACCCGGCCTCCTCCAGCCACTTCCGGTATTGCGCGAATGTGTGCGCGTCTCCGCCGGCCGTGTTAACGATCATCGCGACGGCGAACGAGACCGCGAGCTGCGGTCCCCGCCGCTCGTCGTCCGGAACGATCTCGAGCAGAAAGACTCGCCCGCCGTCCGGCAGCGCCGCGAACACGCGACCGAGGATCTCGCGCGACCGTTCGGCCGAGAAATCGTGCAGGAAGTTCGCCAGCACGGCGGCGTCGCAGTCTTCGGGAAGAGCGTCGGAGAACACGTTAGCGGCGTGCGTGCGAATGCGATCGGACAGCGACGCTCGTGCGATGTGCTCGGCGGCTTTGGCGGCGACCGGTTCCTGGTCGACGACCACTGCTTCGAGGTGGGCGTTGCGGCGGCAAAGGGCGATCGACACCGCGCCGGATCCCCCGCCGACGTCCATGAGCCTCTTCACGTTCGACAGGTCGGTAACGAGCCCCATGCGCTCACCCATGGCCAGGGAATGGCCGTGGAGGAAATCGAGGAAGAAGTCCTCGGGAAACGTGTGGTAGCCCTCGTCGTCTGGGGTGGTCGTCTGCGCGTCGGCTCGGAGCGCCTCCTCGAGCCGGCCCCACGCTCCCCAGCACCACCGTTCGTCGAGCACGTAGTTGCGGAGCGAGTACTCCGCGCCGGACCACAGAAAGGCGTCGCCGAGCGAGGAGTTCCGGTAGCGGCCGCCGTCCTTGTCGAGCAGCCCTGTAGTCACACAAGTGTCCAGGAGGGCGCGGGCGGGGCGGTCGCCCAGACCGAGCGCTTTCCCGGCGTCGTCCGGGGTCATGGGTTCCTCGTGGAGGAGGTCGAACACTCCCATCTCCACCGCCGCCATGACCGCTCGGGACGACCAGAACCCGAGGAAGACCTCCAGGACCTTGTCCGGGTCATCGCGCACGGTTCCTCCCCCTCTCCGGCAAGCCGTCACAAATATTTAGCAGGAACCTGGGGACCGGGTGTCGAATCGTCCCAATCACGGGCATTGCGTAATCCAAGAGGGAGGGGCTCATGCGGCTTCGTGCCACACTCGCCATGCTGGTTGCGGTAACCGTTCTTCCGCTGGCGTCCCACGCCGCCGATCCGGCTCCGAGCGTCGATCGCTCGGTCGATCCGGTCGTGCTGACTGGGGGCCAGTTCCCGGCCTGGTCCGCCGGGCCCGACCCGACGCTGCGCGAGCCGCAAGCAGCCAACGATCCCCTCGGTCTTCAGAGCGACTGCGCGGCCCAGGGCGCGCACAACTGCTACGAGTCCTCGCGGATTCCTCGCAACCCGCGCGAGGGCGTGGCCGTAAACAAGATCCTCGGCTTTCGCTGGTCTCCACAGGCCCGGAAGTTCGTCCAGGTCCCCTTTCAGGTGGACGAGCGATTCACGCGCTACCTAACGAACAACGCCTCTGGATTCGCCTTCTATTCGGCCGCCGACCAGCACAACACCTACGCCTTCGACCGTGAGGGTTTCCGGTACACGTCCGATGCGTCGGCGGCGGGGGGCAGCGTCTGCCTGGCGAAGCCGGCAGTCGGCAGCACGATCGTGAACGGCTACGCGACGACGCCGGACCCCGTGAAGGGTCTCGACGACGACGACGAGCTCGTCTTCATGGCCCGCGACGCCGGGCCCGAGGCGCCGTCGGGAACCCCGCTCCCGAACGGCATTACCTCGGCGCACAAGGTCGCCGTGGCAGATCCGCTTGACCCGGACGGCCAGAAGTACATCTACGTGATGACCGGCAACCGTAAGCCGAGCTACACCGCGAACAACGGGTACGTGCGCTACGCGCGCGATGCGGTGAGCGACACGTTCGTGTACTCCCAATCCTCCTACGGGAGCTACGGCGCCGCTCCGTCCGGGCAGTACTGCACGGCCGGCGCACCGACGACCGTCGCGGGGACCGGCCAGCGTCGGCCGCTGGACTGGGCATCGGTCAAGACTGAGCGCTACAAGTTCCGCTACGAGGGACGCTGGCTCATGACCGGGCTCCAGGTCTCGCCCAACGATCAGGGTCTCTCGAGCGACAACTACGGCCCGGACATGATCGACCAGTGGAAGGCGCGGGCCTTCCAGCAACGGCCGGGCGGAAAGACGCCGTGCTGTGGCTACGAAGAGGAGGTCAACAACTGGGGCGGCTCTTCGATCTTGATGGGCGAGCGATGGGGCCCCGTTCGGGCGATTCGCGAGACCTGGGGCGCCGACTCCTCGACGAATAACGCGCGGCGCGAGTTGTTCTACCGCGACCAGATCCTGTTCGGTGACGCGTTGCGCGTTCACGTCATCCCGCCTTTCGACGGCATCTACGTCCAGTGGGACTACAACGCCGGAAAAGTGAACCGGTACTACAACCCGCAGAACACCGCCGGCGTGCCCATCGACGGCAAGAACGACGAGTCTTTTGGGAACACCTACATGGAGATCACCAGCGACGGAGTCCGCGTCCGTGACGACGACCCGGTGCCGGTGACTGGCCCACTCGACATTTCCCTTCCACCGGGTGGGGGATCGGGGGATTGCTCCTTGTTCATCAGGGATGGCGTGTGTAACGACATAGATATCACCGATCCCACGTTCTCCGGCGCGCAGGGCAACCTGCAATGGGAGGAGATCACCGGCCCCCACGGGACCGTTGTGACGCGATGGACGCTGCGCGATGTTACCCCCGGCGGGGCCGCTCAGTCGGTCTTTGCCATGCCGTACTACCGCGACGATTCCTGTTTCGACGACGGCACCGGCAGCGACCCGGGACCGCACCTGAGGTCGCGCAACGTGGACGACGGTCCGTACGGCCTGTTCACCGACACCGATGGCATCGACAAACCACGCGTGTGCTGGACTACCGCCGATGGTGACCCGGCTCTTGACCCCGCCGGGCCGCGCAAGTTCTGGCAGGGCGACATCGGCACGCACGGGCTGCACCTGCTCTTCATCGCCGAAAGCGACAACGCGGCGACAACGCTGCCGCTGACTGAGATCGACTCCGAGCAGCGCATGGTCGTGCTGCCCGGCGGCGTCGGCAACGTCGGCGAGCGCTACGGGCGGAGCGTCGAGTACCCGCTGCGGGTCGCGGTGGCGCCGTACGTGTAGGGGCGTAGATCGATCTGCGGCAACACACGGGTAAACTCCCGCCTGCATGCGCGCCAGCACGTACTTCTTCAGCCCCGGCCGGTATCGGGAGACGTTCCACCGCACGCAGGGTCAGTGGGTGCGCGACGTCGTCCTCGGCGCGAACGACGGTCTGGTCAGCATCATGGCCCTGGTTGCCGGGGTCGCCGGTGCCGCCAGCGGACGGACCGTGCTCATCGCCGGTATCGCCGGCGTGCTGGCCGGAGCGATGTCCATGGGGCTGGGGGCCTTCGTTGCTGCGCGCTCCTACCGGGCCTTTTACCGCCACGAGGAATCGCGTGAGCGCTGGGAGATGGAGAACCTCCCCGACGTCGAGCGCGAAGAGATTCGGGACATCTACCGGCACAAGGGATTCGAGGGCGCACAGCTCGACACGATCGTCGAGACGATCACGCGCGATCCCGAGGTTTGGCTGCGAGTGATGATGACCGAGGAGCTGAACCTCATGCCGGAGTTCGGCCGCCCGATCCAATCTGCAGTGATCATGTTCGCGGCTTTCGTTGCCGGAGGAGTCCTCCCGGTGCTGCCGTTTTTCTTTTCCTCCGGCACCGCCGGGCTGCTGACCTCGATCGGACTTACGGCCGCCGGCCTGATCGCCGCCGGGGCGGCCCGATCGCGGTTCACAGGCGAGCGGCCGATTGTGAGCGGCCTGGAGCTCGTGGCGATGGCCGGCGCCGGCGTGGCGGTTGCCTACGGCATTGGGCGGCTCGTCGGCGCGGCAGTCTGATCACCCGAAAACAAAATCCCTGGTCAGAGGCCTCTTGTAGGTGAATCCGCCTGGTAGACTAGGATTTACATAAGCGTCTACCTGGAGAAGAGAACTATGGCCTCCATCAAGCCGAGCGACCTCGATCTCGGCAAGGGATACAAGTACGGCTGGCACGACGAGAACACCTCGGTCTACGAGCCCAAGCGGGGGCTCACCAAGGAGATCGTCGAGGAGATCAGCCGCTACAAGGGCGAGCCGGAATGGATGACGAAGTTCCGCGTTCGCGCCTACGAGCACTACATGCGCCGGTCGATGCCGACCTGGGGCGCCGACCTCTCCGAGATCGACTTCGACAACATCTACTACTACATCAAGCCGACCGTGGAGCAAGCGCAGTCCTGGGAAGAGCTACCGAGCGGCATCAAGGAGACCTACGAGAAGCTCGGCATCCCCGAGGCCGAGCGCAACTTCCTAGGCGGCGTGACGAGTCAATATGAGTCCGAGGTCGTCTACCACAGCATCAAGAAGGAGCTCGAGGACCAGGGCGTCATCTTCCTCAGCACCGACGACGCCCTCAAGGAGCACGAGGATCTGTTCCGCAAGCACTGGGCGACGGTGATCCCGCCCAACGACAACAAGCTTGCGGCGCTGAACTCGGCGGTGTGGTCGGGCGGATCGTTCATCTGGGTGCCGGAGGGTGTCCAGGTCGAGATTCCGCTACAGGCCTACTTCCGCATAAACAGGGAAAACATGGGCCAGTTCGAGCGCACGCTGATCATCTGCGAGCCGGGCTCCTACGTGCACTACGTCGAGGGGTGCTCGGCGCCGATCTACACGAGCGACTCGCTTCACTCGGCGGTCGTGGAGATCATCGTCAAGGAAGGCGCGCGCTGCCGGTACACCACGATCCAGAACTGGTCTACGAACGTCTACAACCTGGTGACGAAGCGCGCCGCTGCCTATGCCGGCGCCGTCATGGAATGGGTAGACGGAAACATCGGCTCCAAGGTGACGATGAAGTACCCCTCGATCTACCTGCTCGGCGAGGGAGCGCGCGGCGAGGTGCTGTCGGTCGCGTGGGCCGGCGAGGGCATGCATACCGACGCCGGCGGCAAGGTCGTCCACGCGGCACCGAATACCTCGAGCCAGATCATCTCGAAGTCGATCTCGGCCCAGGGCGGCCGGACGGGATACCGCGGGCTGGTGCGGGTCGAGCCGCAGGCGCACCACGCGAAGTCGTTCGTGCGCTGCGACGCGCTCATCCTCGACGACGATTCGCGGTCGGACACCTACCCATACATGGAAATCGAGGAGGAGACGGCGGCCGTCGGCCACGAGGCGACGGTGTCCAAGGTCGGCGACGACCAGCTCTTTTATCTGATGAGCCGCGGTATGAGCGAGGAAGAGGCCATGGCGATGATCGTGAACGGTTTCATCGAGCCGATCACGAAGGAGCTTCCACTCGAGTACGCCGTCGAGCTGAACCGTCTCATCCAGCTCCAGATGGAGGGCTCGGTCGGCTAGGTGATGACGCAGATGTTCGCGAGGGCGGGGCGCAGCGCCTGCCCTCGCTTTTCGTGGGAGGTTCGGTGACGACGGCGACGGCGAGCGCATTAACGCCCGAGTCGATGCATGCCCTGGGAGCCAGAACGGGAGAGCCCGAATGGCTTACCGTCCGGCGGCTCGACGCGCTGGCAACGTTCGAAGGCCTGCCGTGGCCGGATCCTTCAAGCGAGGAATGGCGATACACCGACCTCACCGAGTTCCATCTCGGGGAATTCCACCTCGCCGAGAAACAGCATCCACGTGCCGAGACCCTCGACGGCGTTCCGGCCGAGGTGCAGGTCGCGCTGGGCGATGTCGGTGAGCGCGCCGCCCTCGCGGTGCTCGTCGACGGGCAGCTCGTCCACGCAAGCCTCGATCCTGCCGTGGCCGCGCGGGGCGTCGTCTTCACCGACCTCGCGACGGCCGCCCGCGAGCACGAGGACCTCGTGCGGAAATACGTTGGAAAACTCGGCACGCCGGCGAGCGAGGCGAAGCTCACGACGCTCGGTGCCGCCATTGCCGGCGGCGGAATGTTTCTCCACGTTCCCCGAGGAGTCGAGGTTGCCCTCCCGCTGCAGTCCTTCCGCTGGATCGCAGAGAACGGAATCATTACCGCGGCGCACACGGTCATCGTCGCCGAGGAAAGCGCGTCGGTCACCTACGTAGACCACCACGCGTCGGCCGACGGCCGTCGGGCGCTGTCCTTGGGGGTCGTAGAGATCTACGCGCATCCGGGCGCGAACGTTTCCTACCTCGCCGTGCAGGATCACGCGAGCGAGGTCTTTCACTTTCACGTGCAGCGCGCCGAGGTCCACCGTGACGCAACCGTCCGGTCGCTCGCCGCAACGCTCGGAGGAAAGCTCGCGCGATCCGTCGTGGAATCGCACCTAGTGGAACCCGGGGCATATTCGGAGATGCTCGGTGTCTACTTCGGCGACGGTGAACAGCACATCGACAACCGGTCCCTGCAGGAGCACACGGCGCCCCATACGAAGAGCGAACTCATGTACAAGGGAGCGCTCAAGGGACGCTCGAGGGCGGTCTACTCGGGTCTGATTCACATCGCTAAAGACGCTCAGAAGGTCGATTCGTACCAGGCCAATCGCAATCTGGTCTTGAGCGACCATGCGAAAGCCGACTCGATCCCGTACCTGGAGATCGAGGCCAACGACGTCCGCTGTGCTCACGCAGCATCGGTCGGTCCGCCGGACGCGGATCAAGTCTTCTACTTGCGCACCCGGGGCCTCGATGCGGCGGAGGCAGAGCGGACCATCGTTCGGGGATTCTTTCAAGAGGTACTCGACCGCGTGCGCGTTCCCGAGGTTCGGGAAGCGCTGGAACGCGCCGTTGAGGCGGAGCTCGAACTCGAGGAGTGAGAGACGAAATGGGAGACAGTCACCGCGTGTGCGCCACCGACGAGCTGAAGACCGGGGAGGTGAAGCGCGTGGTCGTCGATGGAGTTCCGATTGCCGTGTTCAACCTCGACGGCGGGTATTACGCCCTGGACGACACCTGCTCGCACGCGCTCGCTTCGTTGTCGGAGGGCTTTATCGAAGAGGACTGGGTGGAGTGTCCAAAGCACGGGTCGCAGTTCCACATCCCCACAGGGGAGGTTCGGCACCTGCCGGCGACGCGCCCGGTAGCGTCGCATCCGGTTGAGGTCCGCGACGGTGAGATTTGGGTGGGAGTCTGACATGGCAATCACGCAGGAAGAGACGGCCGTAGTCGACAAGAGCGCAGGCGAGACGTTGCTGGAGGTCGAGGATCTCCACGCCTCGGTGGAAGGCCGCGAGATCCTCAAAGGCATCTCCCTGCGCGTGAGGCGCGGGGAGACGCACGCGATCATGGGCCCGAACGGCAGCGGAAAGAGCACGCTGTCGTACATCCTGATGGGCCGGCCCGGATATCAGATGACCCGAGGACGCATTCTGTTCAAGGGCGAGGATGTGGCGGGCTTGGCGCCCGACGAACGGGCGCGGCGCGGCCTTTTTCTTGCATTTCAGTATCCGCAGGAGATCCCGGGCGTCTCGGTGGTCAACTTCCTCAGGACCGCGCGCGGCGCGGTCCGGGGAGAGATGCCGCCTCTCGAGTTCCACCGGCTTCTCAAAGAGAAGATGAAGCTTCTCGATATGCCCGAAGAGCTGGTGAAACGCTACGTCAACGCCGGGTTCTCGGGAGGCGAGAAAAAGCGAAACGAGATTCTGCAGATGGCCGTGCTCGAGCCGGAGCTCGCCGTGCTCGACGAGACCGACTCGGGCCTCGACATCGACGCCCTGCGGGCGGTGGCCGAGGGTGTCAAGACCGTAGCGACCGACCGGATGGGCGTCGTTCTCATCACGCACTATCAGCGAATCTTGAACTACATCACCCCCGACGTGGTGCATGTGCTCATAGGAGGCCGGATCGTGAAAGAGGGTGGGCCAGAGCTGGCGCACGAGCTCGAGCGATCGGGGTACGATGCTTTCCGGGAGGATGCGAGTCCAGGGGTGAAGGGGATACTGCCGTGAGCGAGACGATGGATCCAAGAATCGTGCGCAAGGACTTCCCGATCCTCGATCGGTCGGTACACGACGGCGTGCCGCTGGTCTGGCTGGACAACGCCGCCACGTCTCAGAAACCGCGCGCGGTCATCGAAGCCATGTCGCACTACTACGAGCACTACAACGCCAACGTGCACCGCGGCGTCCATGCCCTGTCGGAGGAAGCGACGGCCGCCTATGAGCACGCGCGC
The DNA here is from genome assembly GCA_046713235.1 of Actinomycetota bacterium. Taxonomy (GTDB): domain Bacteria; phylum Actinomycetota; class AC-67; order AC-67; family AC-67; genus JBKKBZ01. Next base: position 8,314 of record JBKKBZ010000039.1, read on the forward strand.
GAGGTGATCGCGGATTTCATCGGCGCACCCGAATCGCGCGGGCTGGTCTTCACGAAGTCCTGCACCGAGGCGATCAACCTCGTCGCCTACGCCTGGGGCCGAAACGAGCTGAAGGCTGGTGACGAGATACTTGTCTCGGAGATGGAACATCACTCGAACCTCATTCCCTGGCAGCTGACGGCCCGTGCCACCGGTGCCACCATGGTCAAGCTGCCGGTCGGGCCGGAAGACGGGGCACTCGAGATAGAACGTCTTCCTCAGCTCGTCACGGAACGAACGCGGCTGGTGTGCGTGACGCAGATGTCCAACGTTCTCGGAACGATCAACCCCCTGCGCGAGATCGTGGAGGCGGCGCACGCCGTCGGCGCGCTCGTTCTCGTCGACGGGGCACAAGGGGCGCCGCACTTGCCCACGAGCGTTGCCGAGATCGGATGCGACTTCTTTGCTTTCAGCGGTCACAAGATGCTCGGGCCGACCGGCTCCGGCGGCCTCTGGGGCAAGCCGGAGATTCTCGAACGCATGGAGCCCTTCCTCGGCGGCGGCGAGATGATTCGCGAGGTGTGGTTCGATCGCGCGACCTACAACGAGGTCCCTTTCAAGTTCGAGGCCGGCACGCCCAACATCGCACCCTCGATCGGGCTCGGTGCGGCGGCCGAGTATCTCCGAGGCCTGGGGATGGACGCCGTCCGGCGGCATGAGATCGAGATCACCGCCTACGCTCTGAAGGCGTTCGAAACGCTCGGCGACGTCCGCATCTTCGGGCCACCGGATCCCGCAATGCGCGGTGGCGTTGTCTCGTTCTGGATGGACGATGTGCACCCGCACGACTTGGCGACGATCGTGGACACCGACGGAATCGCGATTCGAGCCGGGCACCACTGCGCTCAGCCCCTCATGCGACTCCTGGGTGTTCCGGCTACGGCTCGGGCTTCGTTCTACGTGTACAACACCACGGACGAGGTCGACCTGCTGATCAAGGCGCTGGCGAAAGCTCGAGAGCGCTTCGGAGGTTTCTAGATGTCGCTCGACGACCTGTATCGCGAAGTGATCCTCGATCACTACCGCAAGCCGAGGAACAAACGGCACATCGAAACCCCCGATATCGACCTAGAGCACAACAACCCCTTGTGCGGAGACGAGATTCGGGTCGAAGCGGTCGTGCGCGACGGAGTCGTCGAGGATCTCTCCTTCGAGGGCCAGGGGTGTTCGATCTCCCAGGCGTCGGCTTCGATGCTCACCGAGCAGGCGCGGGGCAAGTCGCTGTCCGACGTCGAGAAACTGATCCTGCAATTTCGCGGGATGATGGCCGGGCGAGAGGAACCGGATGAGGATGCGCTCGGTGATCTCGTTGCTTTGAAGGGCGTCGCCAAGTATCCGGTGCGCATCAAGTGCGCCGTTCTCGCCTGGGACACGCTGCAAGAGGGCATCGGCGGCTACGAAAAGGCGCACTGACCGATGGCGAACACGCCGGCGGATTCTTCCCGGCGATCCCGGATCGAGCAGCGCTTCGGAGCAGCGGCGGAGGCCTATGCTTCCAGTGAGGGTCATCGTGGAGGGCCCGACCTCGATCTGTTACTCGAGCTTGCCGCGACCACGGGTGCCGAGCTCGCCCTCGACGTCGCCACGGGCGCGGGCAATACCGCACTTGCGCTCGGATCTCGCGTACGGTGGGTCGTCGCCGCCGATCTTTCCGTCGGGATGGTGTCCACCACGCGTCGTCGCTTCGCCCAAGAGGGAATCCGAGGATCGGTAACATCGGCCGACGCGGAGGCGCTTCCTTTCCGTGACGCGTGTTTCGACCTTGCGGTGTGCAGGATCGCTCCCCACCACTTCCTCGACGTCGTGGCAGCCTTTCGGGAGGTCGGCCGGGTTCTCGTCACGGGGGGGCGATTCGTCCTCGTCGACAGCGCCTCGCCGGAGGACGACGAATCCGAAGCGTTCCTGCACCGGGCCGAGGTCCTTCGCGATCCCACCCACGTGCGCGCCCACCGGCCGGCGGGATGGGCCGCGCTCGTCGCCGAGGGGGGTTTCCGGGTCGATCGGGTCGAGGTGGTTCGCAAGCGGCATCTCTTCGAGCCATGGCTGGAGCGGGGCGGAGTGGATCCGCAGCGGGCAGAGGACCTGCGGCGACGGTTTCTGGCTGCCGGGAAGCGGGTGAGCGCAACGCTCGACCTCGAGCGCAGCCGCGACCGGATCGAGGCCTTCACGGACGACAAGGTGGTCATCGCGGCACGCCGGCCCTGAGTAGACGCTTCGGGAACATCCGGCATGTCCGAAGAATCGAGCACGTTGAGGGACAAATTACTACATAGCGTGACCACCCGTTGACGATGGCGCCCGAAAAATTGACCCTCAGGAGCAGGCAGACCGCCACAAGACACCGAATCTTTCGAGGTGCGATGGGTGAAGGCCCCGTCCATCGCAGGCTCGGATAGGGGTGATCGGCTCTGTCCGTCGAAGCGCGTTACCTGCAGCCGGATCTGCCGGAGGAGTTCGGTCCGGCCTACCGGCGCACGTTCGAGCGGTTGCGCCAGCACTTCCGTTCCCGGGGCGTCAGTCCCGAGGAGGCCTCAGACATGGCCCAGGAGGCCGCCGTTCGTGCGTTCCTGCACATTCGCCGACGGGGAGCCTCCGGAGAGAATCTCGATCCCCTCCTTCACCGTATCGCTCGCAACATGCTGATCGACAGGCGGCGCAGAGGCGGGCCGGAGATGGTCGCTCTCGATCACATCGAGCCGGTCGGCGACCCGGCTCAAGACCCCGCCGAGCATGTGGAGGCGCGTCAGAAGGACGACGCACTCCGCGATGCTGTGGGAACCCTGCCCGACCGACACCGGGACGCCATCGTATACGCGCTCGACGGCATGACGTCGGCCCAGATCGGCGAACGGATGGGGATCGGCACCAACGCGGCGGACGCGCTCCTTCACCGCGCACGCCGCCGCTTGCGCGACCGGCTCCATACCATCGGAGAAACCGCCTTCGGGCTCGCGGTGCTCGCCCGTACAAAGCTCCAATCGATGCGCTCGGGAGCAGTTCAGCCGGGCCTCAGTGAGGCCGGGACCAGCCTGCTGGCCGGAGGCGTCGGCGCCGCGGCGGCGCTCGCGGTGGCGCTCACCATGGGATCGCCGGCGGGTGCGTCCACGGGCAAGCCGACCATCGGCAAACCCGCCGCTGTGAGCGTCCCGATGCGGGCGGTGAGCCATCGAGCCCCGGTACCCGAACCACCGGTCACCATCACCGTCGAAGAAAGCGCGCCGATGGAGATCTCCGGACCGGGTGCGTCCGTTGTCGGTCCCGGCGTCACAGCTCCCGGTGGCTCCGGAGTCGGGGCCGGTCGTCCGCCGTCCCATGAGTTTGCGGGCGTGAACTACGAACCTGCCTGTCGGGCTTCCGATAAGGCCTGTCGGCTCACAGGCGTCACCGACGTCATCGGCAATTAGGCCCGTCGGCACCCTTTTCTCAGGAGATTTCCAGCATCCGCTTGAGCGCGACACGTGCTTGTTGCGCGGTTTCCGGATCTACGACGATACGGTTCACCACGCGGCCCTCGACCAGGTTTTCCAGCACCCAGACGAGATGTGGCAGGTCGATCCGGTTCATCGTCGCGCACACACAGACTGTGCGGTCGAGGAACAGCACGTTCTTATCTGGGTGGTCTTCGGCGAGCCGCATCACGAGATTTAGCTCCGTCCCGACCGCCCATGCCGTCCCGGGGGCAGAGGCCTCGATCGCGCGGATGATGCTCTCGGTGGAGCCGACCTCATCCGCCAGCTCGACGACTTTGTGACGGCACTCCGGATGCACGATGACGCGGACGCCGGGAACTCGGGCGCGCACAGCGGTGACGTGCTCCGGCTGAAATCGCTGATGTACGGAACAGTGGCCTCGCCAGAGGAGCACCCGCGCCCGATGCAGTCTCTCCTCGTCGAGGCCGCCGAAGTCGGCGTGTGGATTCCAGACTGCGCAGTCCTCGTCGCGCAATCCCATCGCCAACGCCGTGTTGTAGCCGAGGTGCTGGTCGGGAAGGAACAGCACCTTGTCCCGCCGATCGAACGCCCAGCGCATGGCGGCAGCGGCGTTTGAGGAAGTGCAGATTGCACCTCCCTCGCGCCCCGTGAGCGCCTTTATGTCGGCCGAGGAGTTCATGTACGTGAGCGGGGTCGTCGAACCCGGCGCGACGTCCTCGATGAGAGACCATGCTTCTTCGACCTGATCCAATGATGCCATGTCGGCCATCGAGCATCCGGCCGCGAGGTCGGGGAGAATGACCTGTTGGTCGTCTCCGGTGAGGATGTCCGCCGACTCCGCCATGAAATGAACGCCGAGGAAGACGACATAGGGCGATCCGGCCTCCGCCGCGTGGCGCGCGAGCTTGTACGAGTCCCCCCGGGCGTCGGCGAAGCGAAGCACCTCGGCCTTCTGATAGTGGTGCCCGAGGATCGTCAGACGGTTCCCGAGGGCAGCCCGGGCGCGATCGGCGCGCTCGGCGAGGGCCGGGTCGGCGGCGGCCGGAAGCTCGGTGCAGAGGGTCCCGCGCTCGCTCGTCCGGGGACGTGGAGCAGGGTCCACCAGTAGGGGAAGTCGGGTCGTCGTGGTCATCGCCGCATCAGCTCTCCTGGGTGGCGGTCGCTTGGATCCGCCCCTTGCATCCAATGATAGTGGCCGGGTGGGACCACGGCGAACAGGTTTCGGAAACCGCAGCCGCTTAGGATGTCGGCCGTGAACCCCGCGCTGCCTGCCGAGCCCTTCGTTCGCGCCTCGGATTGGCTTTCGCGCAACGGCCCGGATCCCCGCCTCGTTGTGCTCGGCGCTCCGTTTGCCGGCGGCTCTATATCGCGAGCCCGGTGCGACCTCGCGCCGGCCAAGATTCGGGAGACCCTCGCTCGATTCAGCACTTTCTCCTCGGACGAGAACGTTGATCTCGAGCGCCTCGTCGCCCGCGATGCCGGAGACGTTTCCCTGGCGATGGCCGATGTCGCGGAGGCCTCGGAGGCCGTGGCCGACGCCGTCCGAGGAACTGGGGCCGAAACGGTGGTTCTGCTGGGCGGGGACAATTCTGTGACCTACGGGGGTGTCGTAGGGGCGGGTGCGGGAGCGTTGCTGGCCTTCGATGCGCATCACGACTGCCGTCCGGCGCAGGACGGGCGCAGCAACGGTTCCGTGGTGCGCGACCTGATCGAGTCGGGGGTGCTGCGGGCGGGCCGCGTGTCTCAGATCGGGATCCACGGATTCGCGAACGCTCCGGCCCACGCCGAATGGGCCCGACGAGCAGAGATCGCTTCGATCACTGCCCGCACGGTTCGCGCACGCGGGATCGACACGATCGTCGGGGAGGCGATGAGCAGACTCGAGGGATCGCGAATCTGGGTGGACGTCGATCTCGACTGTCTCGACCGCGCATTCGCGCCCGGCGCCCCGGCGGCGCTTCCCGGAGGGCTCGCGCCGGGGGATCTCGAGCGTGCGGCCTATCTGCTCGGACGCCATCGCGACGTCGTGGGTCTCGATCTCACAGAGTTCGATCCGACGCAGGACGTCGCCGACATCACAGCGCGAGCGGCCTGCGCGGTGATGCTCGCGTTCTGCGCGGGAGTTGCGGGCCGATGACGCCGTCGCTCGGACCCGCTTCGCGACTCGTTCGGTTGAACGGCGACCCGCTGACCATCCGGGGCGTCGTCGCCGTCGCGCGGGAGGGCGCGATGGTCGAGGTGGACCCGGCGATCGCCGATCGCATGGCTCCCGCACGTGCGGTGGTCGAACGCGCGGTCGACAACGGGGACGTCGTCTACGGGATCACCACGGGATTCGGGGGTCTTGCGAACGTGGGCATCGAAGCAGGCGCGCTCGAGGAGTTGCAACACGCCATCGTGCGCTCCCATGCCGCCGGTACCGGAGAGCCGGTCGCCGACGAGATCGTGCGCGGCATGATGCTGTTGCGCGCACGTACTCTGGCCGCCGGGCATACCGGTGCGCGCCCCCAGATTGTGCATGCGATGGCGACGCTGCTCAATGCCGGCATCACGCCGGTCGTGCCGCGCTTCGGATCGGTAGGCGCATCGGGGGACCTCGCCCCGCTTGCGCATTGCGCGCTTGCGCTTCTCGGCGAGGGAACGTGTCGCGTCGAAGGCCGGGTGGTTTCCGCTTCGGATGCTTTGCGCGGTGCGGGGCTGGAGCCGCTGCGCCTTGCGCCCAAGGAAGGTCTGGCACTGGTCAACGGCACCGACGGCATGCTGGCGATGGCCTGTCTCGCGGTTAGCGATCTCGAAGTCGTTCTGCGTTCGGCGGACGTCGCGTGCGCGATGTCGGTCGACGCTCTCCTTGCCACCGACCGGCCGTTTGCCCCCGAGATTCACGCGCTGCGGCCGCACCCCGGCCAAACGGAGAGCGCGGCCAACCTGCGTGCGCTCACCGCGGGCTCCGATCTCATTGCCTCTCACAGCACCACGGCCCACGCGGTGCAGGACGCGTACTCCCTGAGGTGTGCGCCGCAGGTGCACGGAGCCTGCCGCGACGTGCTCTCTTTCGCCCGGGCGATCGTGGAGAGAGAACTGGCAAGCGAAATCGACAATCCGACGGTATTCCCTGAGACCGGAGCGGTGGAAAGCGCCGGAAACTTCCACGGGGAGCCGCTGGCCTTCGCCCTCGACTTCCTAGCCGTGGCGGCGGCGGAGACGGCTTCGATCAGCGAACGGCGGACGGACCGGATGCTCGATCCTGCGCATTCGAACGGCTTGCCTGCGTTTCTCGCGGAAGAGGCCGGAGTCAACTCGGGCTTCATGCTCGCGCAGTACACGCAGGCGGCGCTGGTGACCGAGTGCCGCCGCCTGGCGGTGCCGGCTTCGGTGGACTCCATCCCGACATCGGGGACCACTGAGGACCACGTCTCGATGGGCTGGCACGCCGGGCTGAAAGCGCTTGCCGCCGCCGACGCCGCCGCCCGGGTCGTCGCGATCGAAGCGCTATGCGCCGCGCAGGCACTGGAGTTCCGCGAGCCGCGGCCGTCTCCGGCTACGGCTGCCGTGCGGGAAGCCATTCGCGCGTCGGTTCCACCGATGCCGAAGGATCGCTTCCTTTCCCCGGACATCGAAGCGGTTGCGCGCCTCGTGCGGGAGGGAGCGCTCGTCGAGGCCGCGACAAACGCCGTCGGCGGTCTGGCCTAAAGGAGTCCAAATTCATTACGCTAATCAGCCGCGAAACTCCTGACACGTTCCTCGAACGCCGGGGGGTCGATAGCGGGGAAGCGGTAAAGGAAGGGCCGGATCTCTTCGAAATATTCGAGGATCTCTTGTCGCGTGACGAGGCTTCGCTGAACCATCGCTTCGACGTCGGAAAGATCCTGCGTGTGCGCTCTTTCGAGCTTGCCGACCGCTTGGGCAACGAACTCGAACTGTCGCACTGTCAGGAGGCCGGCGTCCAGGACGAAAGGGCTACGCGATTCCCATCCCTCCTTTACGGGGATGAACTGATCCGGCGATGCGAGCTCGACATTTATCTGCAGTCGTTCCTTGAGTGCCGGGATGGCCCTGAGCAGCTCGTCGGTCTCGGGAACAAGCTTTACGTCCACGTCGATGGTCGACTCCCGCCAACCGATGAGGACTGCGGTTGCTCCGCCCGTGAGATACATCGTGCTCCGCGTTGCGGCCATGCGCCCAAATTCGTCGATGAAACGGCGGATCCGCTCGCCGGTCGCTAGCTGGCGCACTCGAGGGCCCGCTCGTAGCTTTCCAGCTTGCGGATGAGCGCGTTGTACCGACCATGAGCAGCGTCCGGATCCTCGGCCGCGAGCAACTCGTACAGGCGGTGCTCCGGCTGATCGATGGAGCGATGGATCGAGATCCCCGCACGCCTGAGCCGGGCCGCACCAATTGAGACCAGTAGCGCTGCGAGTGTCTCGTGCCCGTCTTCGAGATCTTGCCTTCCCCTCTCGACGAGATCGGCTCCGGGCATGCGTTCGTCCATGGCCTCATGGTATCGAGCAGCAGGGATTTCAAGAAGAGGCGGCGGTCTTCGAGGCCCAATGGCTCGAATCTGTTGGGAGTCCGACCCGGGTGCTCCCGACATCGCCTGGCGAAGAAAAACAGCAAGCGGCGCGGCCCCTGTAGACCGCCGGATCAGAATCCGACGTTCGCAACGCTTGTCGACGTCGCGCACGCTCTCGGCCTTGAGTTTCGGCCCACGCGCCTCCGGCCGGCCGGCCGACCCAGATCGGGTCGTGTCGCAGCAGCGAGAAAGCGCGCGGGGACGCGGTCATCCAAGGTTCGCGCGGCCGGATAAGGCCACGTTAGCGCAGCACGCTGCGCGGGGTCCTCTGCCGATACTCGGTTCCGAGCGCGCGAACGGCCGCGTAATCGGCTCTGGTGAAGGCGCTTTCGTTCGGCTTGCGCATCCCCGTGATCAACACGATGCTCGGTCCCCCAAGCCCCACTTCAGCGCCGTTCCGCTCCAGCATGCAGAAGACGCGGTACAGCCATGTACCACACCCGGAAGTGACCAAGCGTTCAGGTTTGAAATTCGACCGTCTGGTGCTCCCAGCCGGACTCGAACCGGTAACGCTCTGCTCCCGAACCGGCGGCGTTAGGATGCGGCGGTGAGCGGCCCGAGGACCGTGCGTGCCCCCCGGGGCCCCGACCTCTCGTGCAAGGGCTGGCACCAAGAAGCCGCGCTTCGCCTCCTGATGAACAACCTCGACCCGGAAGTTGCCGAACGGCCGGACGATCTCGTCGTCTACGGAGGCTCCGGCAAAGCAGCACGCAGCTGGGAGGCCTTCGACGCCATCGTGTCCTGCCTTAGCGGCCTCGAAAACGACGAGACTCTGCTCGTTCAAAGCGGAAAGCCGGTCGGCGTGTTTCGCACGCATCCCTTCGCGCCTCGGGTGCTGATCGCCAACACGATGCTGGTGCCCGAGTGGGCTACCTGGGAACACTTCTGGGAGCTCGAGGCCGCCGGGCTCACCATGTACGGGCAGATGACGGCCGGCTCGTGGATCTACATCGGCACGCAGGGCATCCTCCAGGGGACCTACCAAACCCTCGCCGCCGTGGCCGACAAGCGGTTCGGCGGCTCGCTCGCGGGTCGCGTCGTGCTGACGGCGGGACTGGGCGGAATGGGTGGTGCCCAGCCACTCGCCGTCACGATGAACGGAGGCATCGCCCTGTGCGTCGAGGTAGATCCGCGCCGGATACAACGCCGGCTCGACGGCGGATTCCTCGACATCGCCGCAGATTCTCTCGAGCACGCGGTGAAGCTTGCGGATGAGGCCCGCGGGCGGATGCAGCCGCTGTCGATCGGCGTGTGCGGCAACGCCGCCGAGCTAGTGCCCGAGCTCGTCGAGTGGGGCTGGCCGATCGACGTCGCCACGGACCAGACATCGGCACACGACCCGCTGAACGGCTACCTCCCCCTCGGGCTCACCATTGGAGTGGCCGCCGACCTGCGCCGCGCCAACCCGGCGGGGTACATCCGTGCCGCTCGGGCATCCATGGCGCGGCACTGCGAGGCGCTGGTTGCCCTGCACCGCGCCGGCGTCGAAGTCTTCGATTACGGCAACAACCTTCGCGGGGAAGCCAAGCTCGGAGGATTCGCCGATGCCTTCGAGTATCCGGGATTCGTCCCCGCCTACATCCGGCCGTTGTTTTGTGAGGGAAAGGGACCGTTTCGGTGGGTGGCTCTGTCCGGGGATCCCGCCGACATCGCGGCCACCGACGCGGCCGTCGCCGCTGCTTTTCCCGATGATGAGGCGCTTCAACGCTGGCTGAGAACGGCGGGCGAGCGTGTGCAGTTCCAGGGACTTCCGTCGCGCATCTGCTGGCTGGGTTACGGCGAGCGGGCGCGTGCCGGCGAAGCGTTCAACGACCTCGTCGCGCGCGGTGTAGTCGGCGCGCCGATCGCAATCGGACGCGACCATCTCGACGCCGGCTCGGTTGCGTCGCCCTACCGCGAAACCGAGTCGATGCTCGACGGCTCGGACGCAATCGCCGACTGGCCCATCCTCAACGCCCTTCTCAACACCGCGAGCGGCGCTTCCTGGGTGAGTGTTCATCACGGAGGGGGCGTGGGGATCGGCAAGTCGATTCACGCGGGGCTCGTGGTGGTTGCCGACGGCACGCCCGATGCTGCGCACCGGCTCGAGCTGTGCCTGACCAACGATCCGGGAACCGGCGTGATGCGCCATGCCGACGCCGGATACGACACCGCGATCGCTGTGGCCCGCGAGCGCGGTGTGCGGCTCCCCATGCTGGAGGGCGCGGGCGGAGACGAGATGCCACCAGACGGTGCGGCTCCTCCGTGAAGGCTGATCTCATCGTTGCCGGTGCGTCCGAGCTGGTGACGTGCCGGCCGTCGATCGGGGATGGACCGCTTGGCGTCATCCCGCACGGAGCGCTCGCGGCGAAGAACGGCGAGATCATCTGGGTCGGCGTCGAGTCCGATCTCCGTTACGCAATCGACAACCCCGGAGAAGTCGATCGCGTGGAGGCCGCCGGGTGCGCCGTCATGCCGGGACTCATCGACGCGCACACGCACCTGGTCTTTGCGGGGGACCGTGCCGGCGAATTCGGCGCGCGAACGCGTGGGGAGCCCTACGCAACCGGGGGGATTGGCGCGACCGTTGCGGCGACACGGGCGGCCACAGAGGACGAGCTCATCCGGCTCGCGTTGCTGCGCCTCGATCGCTTCTTGTCCTTCGGAGTGACTACCGTTGAGGCCAAGAGCGGCTACGGGCTCACGCTCGACGACGAGCGCCGGCTGCTTCGGGTGGCCGCCTCGCTCGACCATCCGGTCGAGGTGGTCCGAACCTTCCTCGGCGCCCACGTTGTGCCCGAGGAGTATGCGGGCCGGCGGGACGGATACCTCGAGCTGGTGCGCGAGGGCATGATTCCCGCACTGAACGGCTTGGCCGAGTTCTGCGACGTGTGGTGCGACGAGGGTGCTTTCACGCCGGCCGAGTCGCGCGCGGTCCTTCGAGCCGCCCGGGATGCAGGACTGGGGCTCAAGGTGCACGCCGAACAGCTCGCTCATTCGGGTGGCGCCGGGGTAGCCGCCGAGTTCGGTGCGATCTCCGCCGACCACCTCGAGCACGCAACCGAAGAGGACGCCGACGCCCTGGCGCGCTCCCGGACGGTTGCCGTTCTGCTCCCGGGGGCCTCCCTGGTCACCGGTGCGCCGCCGGCGCCGGCGCGGATGTTCCTCGATCGGGGAGTGCGCGTCGCGGTGTCCACCGATTTCAACCCCGGCACCTCATACTCCGAGAGCCTCCCGCTTGCGCTCTGGCTGGGGTGCACGGTGCTCGGCTTGACCACCGAAGAAGCGATCCTTGCGGGCACCCGGAACGCCGCGGCGGCTCTCGCGCGCGAGCGGGCGACAGGCTCCCTCGCACCGGGGCTACGCGCCGACGTCCTCGTGCTGTCGGGTCGCAGCTACCTTGATCTCCTCTACCACTACGGGGTCGGTGGCGTTGGCATTGTCGTTGCCGGCGGACGGGTCGTTCACGACGCGCGGCCCTAGTGGGCCCGATTGCGTCATTGCCCTGAGCGCCGTTTATGATGGCACAACCGTGAAGCAAGAAACTCTTGCCAAAGTCAACGCTCTCCTGGCAAAGCTCGCGGAGGAAGCCGGTGAAGATGGGGTCGTTGGCCGACCTCCCGCAGCCCTCGCCTCCTCTGTCGGCCTTGGCCCCGGATTGGAGACGGCGCGGGCTATGCGTGCCCTGCTGGCTCGTCGCCGCCTCGAGAACAGCGAGGGGGGATATCGGGTCGTTTCGACGCAGCCGATCGAGCCCGGGGAGCCCCTTGCGATCATTCCGCAACGTCGCAAGCGAACCAAGCCGGGAGCAGACCAGCAGCGGGAGGCCACGCACGCCGGCATCCCGACCTACGACGAGATCGGCCGGGCGGTCGTGGACCGGTTGATAGAGGTCTCTCGGGATGCCGCAGAGCTTCGTGCAGGCCGTGGAACCGAAGAGCGTGCCCGCGTCGACTCCGCAGAGCGCCGGGCGGCAGCCGCGGAGCTGCGGGTCAAAGAGTTGCAGACCAAGCTCGAGATGGCCGAGTCCAACCTTCGCGAAGTTCTGCGCTCCGCCTCCATCGCGAAGACCTCCGGAACGGCGACCCCGATCGAGGATCCGGAGGCTCAGGCCGTTCTCCGCTTCCTGCAGTCGGGCGAGCGCGAAGACGGCGAGTAGCTCCGCCCGGCCGGCGTGAAGGTCGTCGTCGCCCCCAATCCCTTCAAGGGATCATTGACTGCCGCCGAGGCCGCCGAGGCGATGGCTCGAGGGGTGCGAGCCGCCGGGTCCCAGGCGGAGATCGTGCCGGTCGCGGACGGCGGAGAAGGAACGCTCGACGCCCTGGTGCAGCTGCTCGGCGGCACCGTGATGGGGATCATCTGCCGAGGTCCCCTCGGGCTCCCGGTTCGTGCGCACATCGCCCGGCTTGCCGACGGAACGGGCGTGGTGGAGATGGCACAGGCGTCCGGCATCGGCCTCGTTCCCGAACGCGACCGTGACCCGTTGCGCGCGTCGTCCTACGGGACGGGCGAAGCAATCCGCGCGGCGCTGTCGCGGCGGCCTCGCCGGTTGATCGTTGCGCTCGGCGGAACGGCGACGGTCGACGGGGGAACCGGCATCGGGATGGCGCTAGGGGTGAGGTTTCTCGACGAGGCCGGACGCGATTTGCCCGACGGCGGGGGATCGCTGGAGCGGCTGGCGCGTATCGATACTGCAGGCCTCGATGCTCGCCTCAACGAGACGGAGCTGATAGCGGCCGCCGACGTCGAGGCGCCGCTCGGGGCGGCGGCGACCGTGTTCGCCGCGCAGAAGGGAGCCGGGCCCGCGGAGGTGTCGGTGCTTGCGCGAGGCTTGCAGGTCTTGGCCGGCCGCCTGGCGGAGGATCTCGATGCCAACGTCGAGGCTCTGCCCGGCGCGGGGGCGGCCGGGGGAGCGGGCGCACTTCTCGCTGCGCTGGGAGCGTCGGTCAGGCCGGGCATCGAGGTCGTTCTCGAGGCTGCGGGCTTTGCCCAGCGCCTGGAGGGCGCCGGCCTGGTGCTCACGGGAGAGGGCCACCTGGATGCCCAAACTGCGTTCGGAAAGGGCCCCCTCGGCGTGGCGCGCGCGGCCAAGGCGGCAGGTGTTCCGTGCGTGGTTCTGGCCGGCGTGGCCGAGAAGGGCGAGGCCGGGATCTTCACTTCGGTCCGTACCCTGACCGAGCTGTACGAGGGTGACCGCGGTCGTGCGATGAGGGCCGCCGCAGAGGGGCTGGCGGCGCTTGCGCGGGACGTGGTGCGTGAGCGCATCTCAACCCGATAAAGAGGGCAAAAGGAGACTGGGGGGCCCGCATCTCCGACCTGCGCGATATACTTTGGCCAGCTCGGGCGCCCGACGCCCGTATGGCGAACCTAGCATCTGGAGGACGCGAGACATGATCAAGCTGACCGATACCGCCGCCGTCAAGGTGAAGGAGCTTCTGTCCCGCGAAACCGCCGAGAACGGGCTCGCGCTGCGTATCGCCGTCCAGCCGGGTGGATGCTCGGGGCTTCGCTATGCGCTCTATTTCGACGACAAGGTCTCCGAGAAGGATCAGACCGCTGAGTACGACGGTGTGAAGGTCGTCGTCGACAAGATGAGCGTACCGTACCTCAGTGGGGCGGAGGTCGACTTCGTCGACACCCTCCAGCAGTCCGGGTTCACGATCAACAACCCGAATGCGCAGAGCACCTGCGCCTGCGGCGACTCCTTCCACTAAGCCCGGGAAAGTCAGAGGAGGCAGGCCCCTGCACCCGCCCCCTCTGCGTCGTCCCCCCCTTGGAGGATCACGCCCCACTAATTACTTACGTATGGAAGGCGGGTTCCTTACGCTGGCGCCCGAGTTGCCCGGGTTTTCACGGCGTTTTGGCAACCCGAACCAGGAAGGACCACCCTCGGGGGCGACCCTCTTCACCGACGAATTCCTGCCCCTTCATCCGGCACCACACCGGGATGTCGACCTTGGCTCCCTCGTCGTCGGACAGGACCTCCACGATCGTTCCCGGCGCGGCGCCGGCGACGACCTTCGACAGCCGGACGACCGGCATAGGGCAGACCTCGCCGAGGCAATCGAGTGTGATTCGGTCGGGCCTCATCGGACCTCCTTCTCGGCTCGGGCGAGGGCTTCGGCGTCGAGGCGCGCAACCCGGCGCTGACGCTCGACGAGGGGCGGCAGCGCATCCAGAAACTCCGCCACGTCTTCGGGGGTGGACTCGCGTCCGAGAGAGACGCGGATCGAGCCCTGGGTCAGCGCTCCGGCCGCGGCAAGGACGTGCGAGGGTTCCGAAGTCGACGATGTGCACGACGACCCCGAGTGCACGGCGATCCCCTTGGCGTCGAGCCCGAGCAACAAGGATTCCCCGTCAACGTAGAGCACGCTGAACGAGACCAGGCCCGGCAGCCGCTCGCTGGGGTGCCCGTGGATCTGAAGGTCTGGAATCGCCTTGACCAGGCCTGCCCGCAGCTCCTCGGCCATCGCGTGCAGCCGGGGAATCTCCCCGTCGATTTCGCCGGCGCGAGCAGTCAGGGCAGCCGCCATCCCCACGATTGCGGGGAGATTCTCGATGCCGGCTCGCCGGTGTCGCTCGCGGTCGTCGCCGAGCAGGACCGGCCGCACGCGGACGCCGCGCCGCACCCAAAGAAAGCCCACGCCCCGGGGGCCGCCGAACTTGTGTGCGCTGGCCGACAGTAAGTCGACCCCGAGCGCGGTTACGGAGACCGGAATGTTGCCGACCGTCATGCAGGCGTCGGTGTGAACGAGTGCGCCGGCCGCGCGCGCCAGACGCGCCGCCTCGGCAACCGGCTGCACGGTACCGATCTCGTTGTTCGCCTGCTGGAGAGAGACGAGCCCGGCGCCGCGCTCGAGCGCGGAGCGGAGTGCGCCGAGGTCCACCGTTCCGGCGTTGTCCACCGGGACGACGATCACCTCGAAGCCGTCGGCCTCAAGAGCCCGTGCAGCCTCGAGCACGGCTGTGTGCTCTACTGCCGAAACGACGACGCGGGGCGGTTTTCGCGCCGCGCGCGCCGCACGCGCCCCGCCGGCGATCGCGAGGTTGCACGACTCGGTGCCCCCGGAGGTGAACACGATCTCCTCCGGGCGCGCGCCGATCGCCTCGGCGACCGCGGTGCGGGCGGCGTCCAGGGCGATCCGGGCGCGTCGTGCGGGCCCGTAGAGCCGGGAGGGATCGGCGAACAGCGCCGTCGCGGCCTCGGCGGCAGCCTGAACCCCAGCCGGGTGCGGTAGCGCGGTCGAGGCATAGTCCAGGTAGATCTCCTTCACGCAACCGAGCATACCCGCCGACGATCCGGCAGCCGGGCGCGATCGCCGGGCCTGACGCATAATGGGCCGGAGCCGGGAGGGCGAAAGCGTGCCGAACGCCAAGAAGCAGCCGCCTAGGGGAACGCAGGAGTCCGCGGGAGACACGCGGGACGCTCCCAGGCGCTTCGACGGCGAGCGCACCTGCAAGGTTTGCGGGATCGCCTTGTCGGCTTACAACGCCGGCCCGCATTGCTGGCGGCATTCCGTCGGGATGCCGTGGCGCGGACCGAGCGCACGCCCGAAGCTCGACTGAGCGAGCCGCTATTCGACCCCTATCCCCGCCGGGCATAGAATTAGGCTTCGGCCCGCTGGAACGGGCAAAGAAGGGCCGACGACCGAACGGGGCCGATGCGGAGATGACGTCTCGATGACCCAAAAGTCCCTGCACGAGATCGATCGCGCGATCGTGCGCTTCGCCGGGGATTCCGGCGACGGTATGCAGCTCACCGGCGACCGTTTCACGAGCGCGAGCGCCATCCTCGGAAACGACCTTGCCACGATGCCCGACTTTCCCGCCGAGATCCGCGCTCCTGCCGGAACGATTGCGGGTGTCTCCGGTTTCCAGATCCAGTTCTCGGATCACGACATCACGACGCCGGGAGACGAACCCAACGTCCTCGTGGCGATGAACCCAGCCGCCCTGAAGGCGAATCTGCACGACCTCGTCAAGGGCGGGACGCTTATCGTCAACGCCGACGCCTTCATCGACAAGAACCTGGAGAAGGCCGGGTATGCGGGGAGCCCGCTCAAGGACGGGTCGCTCGAGGGTTACCAGGTCTTCGAGATACCGATGACCACGATGACGCTCGAGTCCACGAAGGACGTCGACGGGATCACCAAGAAGGACGCAGAACGCGCGAAGAACATGTTCGCCCTCGGCCTGCTCTCCTGGCTCTATACCCGGCCGACCGAGCCGACGGTCGAGTGGATCGGAAAGCGGTTTGCCAAGCGTCCACCGATCGCGGCGGCCAACGTCGCCGCGTTCAAGGCCGGCTACGCCTTCGGTGAGACGGCAGAACTCTTCGTGTCTCATTACGAGGTAAAGCGCGCACCGCTGCCGGCAGGCACCTACCGGCAGATCAGCGGGAACACCGCGCTGGCGTGGGGTCTGGTCGCGGCGGCCGAGCGTTCCGGACTATCGTTGTTCTACGCGTCCTATCCGATCACGCCGGCGTCCGACATCCTCCACGAGCTTTCGAAGCACAAGGCGTTCGGCGTGCGAACGGTGCAGGCCGAGGATGAGATAGCCGCCGCCGGGATGGCGGTCGGTGCAGCCTTTGCCGGGCAACTGGCGTGCACAGCGACGGCCGGGCCGGGCCTCGATCTCAAGGCGGAGACGCTTGGGCTGGCGGTGGCTCTCGAGCTGCCGATGATCATCGTCGACGTTCAGCGGGGAGGACCATCGACCGGGCTGCCTACGAAGACCGAGCAGTCCGACCTCCTTCTCGCTATGTACGGCCGGCACGGGGAATCCCCCTTGCCCATCGTCGCGTCGTACACTCCGGCGAACTGTTTCGATGCGGCGATCGAAGCCGCGCGAATCGCCGTGCTTTACCGGACACCGGTGATTCTGCTGTCCGACACGTTCCTGGCGAACTCGGCCGAACCTTGGCGACTGCCGAGCGTGGATTCCCTTCCGCGCATCGACCCCGGTTTCGCGACGGCGCCGAACCACGAGGGCAACTTCTGGCCCTATCTGCGCGACGAAAAGCTGGCACGCCCGTGGGCGATCCCGGGGACCCCCGGGTTGCAGCACCGCATAGGCGGACTGGAGAAGCAGGACGGCACCGGCAACGTCTCCTATGACCCGGCGAACCACGAATACATGACGCGCATCCGTGCGGCGAAGGTCGCCAAGATCGCCGAAGACATCTCCCCGCTCGAGGTGGACGAGGAAGGGGGGGAAGAGCTCCTGGTGCTCGGGTGGGGCTCCTCCTACGGCGCGATCGACGCCGCCACCGGCCGGGTTCGCGGCCGCGGGAAGAAGGTTGCACGGGCGCATCTGTATCATCTCAACCCGTTCCCCAAGAACCTCGGCGACGTGCTGCGTCGCTTCCCACGCGTTCTCATACCCGAGATGAACCACGGACAGCTCGTGCGGCTCATTCGCACCGAGTTCCTCGTCGACGCCAAGTCCTACACGAAGATCCAGGGGCTGCCGTTCCGCGCGGCCGAGCTGGAGACCGAGATCATGAAAAGGCTGTGAGCGATATGGCCGAACCCAACGGAGGCGGCGACGGCGGGGGTGGTGTCGCCGTTACCTTGACCAAGAAGGACTACACCAGCGATCAGGAAGTGCGCTGGTGCCCGGGGTGTGGGGACTACGCGATCCTGTCCACCATGCAGGGCCTCCTGCCCGAGCTGGGTGTGGCGCGCGACAAGATCGTGTTCGTGTCCGGGATCGGCTGCTCCAGCCGGTTTCCGTACTACATGGAGACCTATGGGGTTCACGGAATCCACGGTCGCGCTCCGGCCATTGCGTCGGGCGTCGCCCTCGCGAACCCCGACCTGCAGGTGTGGGTCGTAACAGGCGACGGCGACGGACTGTCGATCGGCGGGAACCACCTCATCCACTCGCTCCGGCGAAACGTGAACTTGAAGATCCTGCTGTTCAACAACCAGATCTACGGGCTCACCAAGGGTCAATACTCGCCCACATCGGAGGTCGGCAAGGTTACGAAGTCGACGCCGTTCGGATCGCTCGACCAGCCGTTCAACCCCGTCGCTCTTGCCCTCGGGTCGGAGGCGACGTTCGTCGCGCGCTCGATCGACGTCGATCGTCCCCACCTCACCGGCGTTCTCCGCCGGATGGCGCAGCACCGCGGAACCGCTTTCGTGGAGATCTACCAGAACTGCAACATCTTCAACGACGGGGCGTTCCAGGCGCTGACCGGCAAGGAGACCAAGGCGCTCAATCAGATCCGCCTCGAGCACGGCAAGCCGATCCTGTTCGGTCCCAACGAAGAGAAGGGGATTCGCCTTACCGATCACGCCTCGTTGGAGATCGTCGACGTTGCCGGGGTCGGGGTGGAGAACCTCCTGGTCCACGACGAGCATCGCGAGGAACCGAGCCTGGCTTTCATGCTCGCCCATATCGCCGGCGGGCCGACGCAGCCGACGCCGATCGGGATCTTTCGGGACGTCAAGCGGCCGGTCTACGGCGAAGCGATGGAAGCACAGATCGCAGACGCCAAGGCTCGCTTGGGAGAAGGCAGCGTCGAAACCCTGCTGTCGTCCGGCGACACCTGGACGATCGGCTAGATTCCGGGGACCTCCGGCCGGGGTGGCGTGTAGCCCTGGTCGCCCTCAGTGCCGAACCTCCGCGGCTCGTGCCCTTGGTCCCCGGTGACCTCGGCTTCCATGCTCATCTCCTCGGCCGCGATCTCGACCTCGACCTCGGCCTCAGCGTCGGCAAGCTCCTCCTCGATTGTCTTGCGCCGGCGAAGGTAGACCGTGTCGTACAGGGCAGCGGCCACTATTCCGCCGGCGATCGGGCCGACGAAGTACACCCACAGGCCCGTCCACTCCCCGGCGACGAGCGCCGGTCCGAACGAGCGGGCGGGGTTCATCGACCCACCGGTCAGGAGCCCGCCGAAGAAGATGTTCATCGTGACGACGAACCCGATCGGCAGTCCTGCCACCTTTCCGAACGACCCGTTGGGATCGACGGCAACGGCGAATACCACCCAGACGAGGAAGAACGTGAGCATGGCTTCGATCAGCACCGCCTGGCCGTTGCTCACCGCCTGTGTGTTGACGATCGTCGCGCCCAACTTCCCTTGTTTCCAGAGACTTTCCGGTAGGGCGAGTCGCAGCAATCCG
Organism: Actinomycetota bacterium; assembly: GCA_046713235.1. Lineage (GTDB taxonomy): Bacteria > Actinomycetota > AC-67 > AC-67 > AC-67 > JBKKBZ01. Next base: position 27,468 of record JBKKBZ010000039.1, read on the forward strand.
GCGCCGGCTGCGGCCCCCGCGAGCTGGGCCACGAGATACATGGCCATCTGGGCGGTGTCGATTTTCTGCGCCACCCACGCCCCGATTGTGACGGCAGGGTTTAGATGCCCGCCGGAAATGTGTCCCACGGCCGACACCATCGTGGCAATGACCAGCCCCTGAGCCAGCGCGAGCGCGACGATCGTTTGGATTCCGGCGCTGCCGTAGAGCGTGACGGCTCCACCGCCGACGAAGACCAAGGCCAGCGGGCCGATGAACTCGGCCAGGAACTTCTGGCCGTTGCTGTACGTCATGAGAGACTCCTCTCCTCGGGCGGCCCCCGGCGCTCGGCGGCGTGTGTCTGGGGTAGGTCTTAGGCGGGCCGGCCGGGGGTGTCAAGCACGGAGGGATCACAGCGGCGCGTGGGAGCCGTCAAGCCGGGCGATACACTCCTCGAATGATTCCGGTCCGGCACATCGACCACGTGGCCCTTGCCGTCTCCGATTTGGAGGCGTCCACCGCCTGGTACCAGGACCTTCTTGGGCTCGAACGGCGCTTCCAGCACGCTTGGGGCGACGAGCCGCCGGTCATGCTGTGCGCTGGGGACACCTGCCTGGCCCTGTTCCCGACTGTAGGCGCCCCCCTCCCGCCTCCCGGCAAGGACACCATCGCCATGCGGCACGTCTGTTTCCTGGTGGACCGGCCGGCGTTCGACGCGGCCCGGGCCGAGCTGGACGCGCGGAGCATCGCCTGGACCTTTGCCGACCACGACGTTTCACACTCGCTGTACCTGTCCGACCCCGACGGACACACGATCGAGCTGACCACCTACGAGCTTTGAGCACACTGCGCGGCATGACTGGGTTCGGTGGACCGCGTACCATGGCCGCGCCGTGAAGACCATCGTCGCCTCGGAGGAACCGGCCGCCCGGTCGTGGGTCCGGATGGCACTCGGGCCGGACTGGACGGTGGTGGAGGCCTCGAACGGCCTGGAGGTCGGTCCGCTCGTTGCCGAGCACAGGCCGGAGCTGCTCGTGTGCGACGAGACCATGGAATCCTACGGCGCATTCGGACTGTGCCGGGACTTGAAGATCCTTCCCGAGCCGCCGGCTGTGGTTATCCTGCTCGAGCGCGCGCAGGACGCGTGGCTGGCTCGATGGGCCGGCGCCGACCGCTGGCTCGTACGGCCCATAGAGCCCTTCGCGTTGGCCGAGGCGGCGCGAGAGGCGGTGGCGGGACGAGGGAAACCGTCGATCGAGGAGGAGAGCGCGTGAAGATCGCCGGACGTTGCCGCACCTGCAAGAGGGAGTTCCCGATCGACTTGGTCGTGGCTCCGCCGGAGACGGCCGGACGTTGCCCGTTCTGCGGCAAGTCACTCGACCCCGACTACGCAGCGCTCCTCGTGGAAAGCCTCGCGCGGCTACAGGCACTCGGGTCGTCGATGCACGCGCTCCTCGAACGGGCCAAGTCGGTGGGCGACAACTTGGAGCTGGACGCGGAGTCGGTGCTGTCGCCGCTGCGGGACGCACTAGGCGAGCGCGAAGTGCGCACCGCCGAGCGACGCGCGACACGCGAGGCGTCGGCCGCGGAACCGGCGGCGTCTCACTAGCGCCCCCGGGCCGGTGGCCGGCCGCGTTCTAGTCGGAACCGCCTCATGGACCGACCGCACGCTGCTCGAGTCCGGCTGGTATCCGAACGACGCGACGACGGCAGAGACCCGGCTTTCCTATTACGCCGAACGGTTCCCGCTGGTCGAGGTCGATGCGACTTATTACGGGCTGCCTTCGGAGCGCAACGCCGTGCTGTGGGCCGAGCGCACCCCGAAGGAGTTCACCTTCGACGTCAAGGCGTTCTCGCTGATGACCGGCCATCCCACGAAGGTCGCGGCCCTGCCCAAAGCGCTGCGGGAGTCGGCTCCGGAAGGAGCGAGGACGGTTCGGCCGCGCGATCTTCCAGACGCCGTCGTGAGCGAGGTCTGGGAGCAGTTTCGGTCCGCGCTGATGCCGCTGCATTCGGCGGGGAAGCTCGGAACAATTCTGATGCAATATCCCGAGTGGGTGCTGCCCGGGTCGCGTAACCGCGACGAGATCGCCGCAGCGGCCGGCCGCCTGCCGGATTACCGCATCGCGGTCGAGTTTCGCCGCCGGGACTGGCTCGAGGGCGAGGAGACCGAGCGCACGCTCATCTTTCTGCGGGAGAACGGCCTTGTGCTCGTTTGTCTCGACATGCCGCAGGGATTCGCATCGTCGATGCCCGACGTGACGGAGGCGACGGCAGACGACATCGCGATCCTTCGCCTCCACGGACGCAACTCCACCACGTGGAAGAAGCGGGGAATCACCGCAGCGGAACGCTTCAATTATCTCTACGAAGCCGACGAGCTGGCGGTACTCAGTGAGCGCGCAAAGCGCTTGTCCCGGCAGGCGCGAACAACACACGTGGTGTTCAACAATTGCTACCGCGACAAGGGTGTGATCAACGCGGCACAGATGGCGAGATTGTTCGACGACGTGTCTTGAGGGCGCTCAGCGCCGCCAGCCGACCACGATCGCGAGCACCAGCGACGGCGCCACTATGAAGGCCAGCCGGCCGAACCTCTGGATACGGAGGGCCACAGCGAGGACCGCCATGATTGCCGGGAGGAGGAACATCAGCACGAGGAAGATCGCAATACCGTGGCGGCGAACCAAGCGCCCCCACCGGCCGTATTGCTCCTGCACGGCGTCGCCGTCCTGCCCGGGGTGGTAGCGCCACAACCCGAGCGTGCGCTGCTGCAGGCTCGGGCCGAGCGAATCGTGCGGCTGGGGCTTCATGCCGGCCTCCTCCCGGCGCCGACTATGCGTCGGTCGCCTTCACGCGCTCGATGTTAGCCGCCTCCGCGGGATCTGTGTGAACCGTGGCGAACCAGGCGTCGAGGATCTCCCTCGCCAGCGGCTCGCTCGTCAGCCGGAGCGAAAGCGCGAGAACGTTCGCGTCGTTCCAAGCGCGGGCGCCGCGTGCCTGCTCGGCGTCGGTGCACAGAGCTGCGCGAACGCCGTGCACTTTGTTTGCCGCCATGCTGACGCCGGTGCCGGTCCAGCAGAAGACGATCCCCTGATCGGCCTCGCCGGTCGCAACGGCTTGCCCGACCTCGAGCCCGCATTCAGCCCATTGCTCGTCTCCTCCGCCCACCGGTCCCAACACCTTCACCAGCTCGTGGCCCCGCTTGCGCAGGTCTTCGAGCACAGCGTCGGTCACGGCGTTACGTTCGTCTCCGGCAGCGGCGATCCTCATGATGGTCAGTATAGTTTCGCGAGGCATGACCGAAGTCTCCTGGCCCTCGATTATTTCGCGCCTGCTGGCGCGCGAGAGTCTCGACGAACCGACGACTGCCGCCGCCATGACCTCGATTATGTCGGGTGAGGCTTCGCCGGCACAGGTCGGCGGCTTCCTGGTGGCGCTCAGAGCAAAGGGGGAGAGCGTCGACGAGATCGTGGGCCTGGCGAGGACGATGCGCGAGTTCTCCAGGAAAGTGCACGTGGACGGACCGGTGGTCGACACCTGCGGGACCGGTGGCGACCGCGCCGGCACGGTGAACATCTCCACGATGGCGGCACTGGTGGTCGCCGGTGCGGGTGGCCGCGTCGCCAAGCACGGGAACCGGGCGGCGTCGTCGCGATGTGGAAGTGCCGATCTGCTGGAGGCACTGGGCGTGGTCATCGACCTGGAGCCGGACGGGGTTGCGGCGTGCATCGAGGAGGCCGGAATTGGGTTCTGTTTCGCGCCGGTGTTTCATCCCGCAATGCGCCACGCCGCTGTTCCGCGGCGTGAGCTGGGCGTGCCGACGGTGTTCAACTTCCTCGGGCCGCTGACCAACCCCGCCGGTGCGCGGTATCAGACGGTCGGTGTGTCGGATGCCGTGATGGCCCCGAAGATGGCGGCGGCGCTCGGGCGTCTCGGCACGCTGCGGGCGTTCGTGTTCCGCGGCGACGACGGGCTCGACGAGCTTACGACGACGACGACGTCCAGGCTGTGGGAGGTGGGCGTCTCCGAGACCGAGCGTTCCTTTGATCCCGCCGAGGTCGGGATCGCGCGAGCGACTGTACGGGATCTGGCCGGGGGCGACGCCGAGCACAATCGCGCAGTCGCCGAGCGCGTGCTGTCGGGTGATGCCGGGCCGGTGCGCGACGCCGTGTGTCTGAATGCGGCGGCTGCTCTGGTGGCCGCCTCGATCGCATCGAATCTCTCCGAAGGCCTGACGCGCGCACGAGAGTCGATCGACTCCGGCCGCGCATGGCGCGCCCTGGAGCGCCTGCGAGAAACCTCGGTCAAGGAGCGTTCGTAGCGATACGGATCTATCCGGGAATCAAGGATCGGCGCCTCTGTCCGACGGCACGGCTCCCGAGCCGGCGCCGGGGGATCACGCGCCGGTCTTTCAACGACGTGACTCTTACGTCGTACACGGCGGCAAACCAGTCGTGATGGCGATTCCGGAGCTGGTCCAGGTGGTTGAGCGCAGCGTCCGCCACTTCGCCGCCGGCAAACGTGACGGAAGGCCTCGTCGATCCGGCCCTCGGCTACCGAAATGTCGGGGGGTTCTCCGGGTTTGCTAAAAGCGAAGGCCGATGTCTCTCTTTCCGGACTTGTAATGAGTCATACTCTTTGCTAGCCTTGCCCGGCTTGTGAGCGCACCCGCTTGGTATTCGGTGCGCGGGGGACCGAAACCGGGGGAGGGGCA
>JBKKBZ010000040.1:0-4367 GCA_046713235.1 Actinomycetota bacterium
GCGTGCGCGAGCTCGCCGACGTGCTCGAGGCGAAGGGCGTGGACGTGAAGTACGCGATCCACCCGGTCGCCGGCCGCATGCCCGGGCACATGAACGTGCTGCTCGCCGAGGCGAACGTGCCCTACGAGCAGCTCGTCGACATGGAGGACATCAACCCGGAGTTCCCGCGCGCCGACGTCGCGCTCGTCATCGGCGCGAACGACGTCACGAATCCCGCCGCGCGCTCGGATCCCGGGAGCCCGATCTACGGGATGCCGATCCTGGACGTGGACAAGGCGCAGAACGTCATCGTGATCAAGCGCTCGATGAAGCCGGGCTTCGCCGGCATCGACAACGACCTCTACCTCGACCCCAAGACGCAGATGCTCTTTGGCGACGCGAAGGACGCCGTCACGAAGCTCACCGCCGAGGTGAAGAAGATCTAACGCGAAAGGCCCTCCTCTCGGAGGGCCTTTCGGGGCTGAACGCCCTGGGTGGGGTGGGGTGGTCAGGTGGTCAGTTGCTCGGGACGACCCAGCCGCTCGGGATCACGTGCACCCACGTCTGTCCCGGCGAGAGGAAGATCTTCTCGCCCTGCGCCGTGTAGAAGTTGAACGCGTCGTAGATCGTGTTGCGGGCCCACACGCCATCCACGCGGCGGCCGTTGCGGAAGATGGAGGCGTTGCCTGAGCCCTCAAGGCGCATGTCGTAGCCCCGAGAGTTGAAGATGTCCTGGATGATGTCGGTCTCCCACACGTCCGTGTAGATGACCACGACGTTGCGAGCGCCGATGGCGATCCCGTTCGCGGCGTCGACCTCACGGACCATCGCGCCTGCACCGTTGTCCTGGTAGCGCGCGTACGAACGGCTCGTGGCGTCGTAGTCGTAGCGCGCTGTCGCGCGCGCGCGGTACGGGATCGTGAGCTGTGTCGCGCCGGCACTCGCGCCGAAGCCGCCGGCCGTGGCGCCGTGGGTCGGGTTGCGCAGGAAGGCCCACGGGGGGACCGTGACCGGCGCGCCGCCGCCCAGGGCGTTGAGGTTCTGCCGCTGGGCGTCCGAGCTCGTGAACATGTTGAAAGGTGACACTCGCGTGCTCACGCGGTAATAGCTGCTGGCGAAGAGGTTCGCATTCAGGTCGTAGTACCCGCCAGCTTTGGCGTCGCGAGCAAAGATGTCCGACTCTTCGACGGTGGCGCCCGAGTAGACGAGGCCACCGCGGACCATCGGCGTGATGTAACGGTCGGAGAGCCGACCCGAGCGGATGGAGCCAAGTGTGCCGGGGTTCTGCGAGTGGACGATCGCCGCAAGTCGCGTGATCAACCCCTCCACGAGCGTCTCGAAGACGATGTCGGCCTCGCTGATGCCGTAGTGCGGCCTTGCCGACGGCGAGTTGTCGATCTTCACGACAAGCCCCCGACGACCGACCGGCCCGCCCCGATGCGGCACTCCGGTGAGCGGCCAGCACTCGTCCGCGCACGCGATCCGCTGCACCTCGCCGGCCGGGGTCACCCACGCATCGCGGGTCGCCGTGAAGGTGGCGCCGCCGCTGCGCAGGAGCGCGACGTGCGTCGTGCCGTCATCACGCGACTCGAGCGCGGCGAGGTCGCCCTTCTTGTCGCCGTCCCAGTCGCCGCCGACGATCTGGGACCGGCCCCAGGCGTAGTCGGCCGCGCTGAAGGTGCCCTGTGCGCTCGAGAGCCCAAGGTTGCTCGAGCCCGTGAAGAGGAAGGAGCGCGAGCTGCCGTCCGCATAGCCGTAGAGCGCGGCGATGTCACTCTTCCCGTCCGCATCCACGTCGGTCGCGGCGATCTTCATCCGGCCGAGGTCGAACTGGCCCTCGCCCGAGTCGTACACGCCCGCCCAGCCGTTCACCGGCACGAGCCCGCTCGGTGTCGGGTCGAAGACGTGTGTCCGGATCCGGAAGTTCCCGTACTGGTAGATGGACGCGATCTGGTCGGGCCCGCTCGAGCGCGTGAAGCGGCCGATGGCGAACTTCGCGCGCGCGGTGTCGTACTGGCCGGGTCCGGAGTCGTAGACGCCCTGGTTCCCGTTGTAGATGAAGCGCGTCCCGTCGGACTCCAGGTAGTGGATGCGCATCTGGAAGTTGTCGTACTGGTAGACGAAGAGCAGTCCGTAGTTGCCGATGGCGGAGAAGTTGCCCGAGAGGACCGCCTTCGTCCGCGAGTAGGCGTAGCCGTCACTCTGCCACCAGGCGCCCGAGTACACGAAGGTGGAGCCGGTCGAGAGGAAGACGAGGAGCCGGACGGACGTTCCGCCGTCGTCGTACATGAGAACGAGGTCGGTCTTCTTGTCGAAGTTCGCATCGGTCGCCACGACCTTCATGCGTCCCGTGTCGAAGGAGTTCGGTCCGCTGATGAACCATTGCGAGTGGGTCATCGTGTCGGTGGTCCCGCTGCGCTCGAGCACGACGATGCGCAGGCCGAGGTCGTCCTTCGGGTCGTAGAGGCTCGCGATCTGCGAGCGGCCGTTGCCCCTGAAGTCGCCGGAGACCGTGTGGCCCTCGGCAAGCGTCATGGCGGCTGCCTGGCTGTCGGCCGGCGTCGCGCCCGGGATGACCACCGTCAGCAACAGGACGATGGCAAGCAGGTACCCGATCGCTCGCTTGGCGTGATCCACTCTTCTTCTCTTCCTCTCGCGCTGCTACACGACGAACGTCGTTACGGGCTGCTTGATACGACCCATTCCGGGTAGACGAAGTGGATCCAGCTTTGTCCGGGCGAGAGCGAGATCTCGTTCCCTTGCTGGTCGAAGAACGTGAACTGGTCGAGCGGGTTATCGCGCTTCCAGGTGCCGTCCTGCCGGCGGCCGTCGCGGAAGACGGAGACCTTGCCTCCCCCCGTCATGCGGTAGTCGAGGCCGAGCGACCCGTAGATGTCCTGGACGACGTTGGTGAGCCAGATGTTCGTGTGGATCGCGATGACGTTGCGGGCGAGGACCGGCACCGCGCCGTCGGGGTCGACGGTGCGCACGCCCGCCTGGGCGCGGCGGTAGCCTTTCGAGCCCTCATCCCAGCTGAATGTGGCCGGCGCGACCTGGAAGGGGATCGTCACCGTCGTGGCAGGGACCGAGCCGGTGAAGCCGCCCGCGGTCGGGTCGTGCTCCACCGAGGCGAGGAATCGCAGCGTTGGGACGTCCACCGGGGTGCCGCCGCCGATCTGATTCAGCGTCTGCCGGGCGACCTCGAGGTTCGCGAAGAGGTTGTTCGGGGCCGGCCGGCCGCCGACGCGGTAGTAGGGGGCACCCTGCCGTACCTGGTCGATGCTCAGCATGTTCCCGGCATTCACCGAGCGGGTGACCGCATCTGTCTCCTCGTTCGTCGCGCCGGACGCCACCAGCGCGCCCTTCAACAGCTGGGTCAGGTGGAGATCGCTGAACCGGTACGAGCGCACCGGGCCGACGGCCGCGGGATTCTGCGAGTGATAGATCGCCGCGTACCTCGTGATCCCACCTTCGACGATCATCTCGAAGACCAGGTCCGCCTTGGCCAGACCGTGCTGTGGCCGGGCAGCGGGGTCATTCGGGAGCCGCACGTTCAGCGGCCGGCGCTTCACCGCGGCGGCGTCCTGCGAGACGAGTCCGGTGAGCGGCCAGCGCACGACCGGCGTCGGGGTCGGTGCCGGCGTCACGGTCGGCGGTGCGCTGGTCGTCCGCGCAGTCGCCGTCGCCGCAGGTGGCTCCGGGCCTGCCTGGGTGGGAGCTCCACCGCCGCAGGCACCCGCAAGGACAGCAAACGCAGGCAGGAAGGCGAGCCAACGGTTGCTTGTCATCGGATGAGCCAAGCGTAGCAGCGGACGACACGCGCGAGAGTGGCGAAGCGGTGTCGCCGCGATCAGCTCGAGGTCAGCGGCCCTTCAGCGCGTCCTTGACGAGGCCGGGGATCTCGCTCGGGGCGGTCGCGACCGGGATCCCGGCCGCCTCGAAGGCCCGCACTTTCGACTCCGCCGTTCCCTGGTTGCCCGAGACGATCGCGCCGGCGTGACCCATGCGCTTGCCGGGAGGTGCGGAGCGTCCGGCGATGAACGCGACCGCGGGCTTCTTCCCATGGGCCCGCATGTAGTCGGCGGCCCGCTCCTCGGCGCTTCCGCCGATCTCCCCGACGATGACGATCGCCTCGGTGGCGTCGTCCTCGTTCAGCAGACGGACCGCGTCGAACGTGGGCAGGCCGATGACCGGGTCGCCGCCGATGCCGAGACACGTCGATTGGCCGAGGCGCGCCTTCGTGAGCAGATCGGCGATCTCATAGGTGAGCGTGCCGCTGCGGGAGACGAAGCCGACCGGGCCCGGTGAGAAATTCTCCGCGGGCATGATGCCCATCTTGCACTCGCCGGGCGTGATCGCGCCCGGGCAGTTCGGGCCGATGAGCGTTG
>JBKKBZ010000041.1:0-5333 GCA_046713235.1 Actinomycetota bacterium
GCCGAGGAGCGGATCGACGGGCTTGGTGAACGCGGCGCCGGTCTTGTGCACGGGCACGTCGAGTAGGCAGACGGCCTCCTCGGCGAGCACGTCGGACGCGTCGGAGGGGATCGGGTGTCCGTTGTGCTGCCAGCGGACGCAGCCGACACGGAGCCGGGTGATCTCATCGGAGCGCAGGCCGCTGAAGAGCCAGGTGAGGGTCACGGCGCGGATCAGTTCCATCGGGTAGTAGGTGCCAGCGGAGTTTCCTGGCAGGTCGTCGGTCTCGAGGTTCAGCCCGGCCCAGAGCAGCTTGGCCCAGACGTCATCGGCGATCACTCGGGGGTCCGTCTCGATGAGTGTGGCGACGCTGCGCGGGACGGCGAGGGCGCGCGACGGGTCGAAGCGACGGGGAAGCCACTCCCACTCCTGGCAGTCCCGGAAGAAGGTGCGGCTCGCCATGAGGAAGTGCGCCTTGGTGCGAGGTGAGATCGGCATGCCCTCCCGGCCAGCCAGCGCGTCACGTCGCTGCACGTAGTCGCCGACCGACATGCGGTCGATCGCAGCGACCCAGGACGCGCAGGTCTGGCGGGTCCACTGGGCGGGCTCGGTGATCTCGGGGTGCTCTGCTGCAAGCCAGCGCCCAGCCTTCGCCATGATCGTGCGGATGATGGCCCGCACCTTCGGCGTGAGGGTCGAGGTCGCGTGCCAGCGCTCGACCCACTCGATCCACGCGGGATCAGCGCCCTCGATGACCGGGTTGGCGTTGTAGCCGGCACGCACCGGTGCCTCGCAGTGCCCGAGCGCGGCGACCGCACGCTGGAGGGCGTAGAGCAGGGACAGCTGGTAGCCGCCCGTTGCGGTGTGCGCCCGGAGCCGGGTGAAAGCCTCGGTCCTGAGATCCTCGAGAAGCGGACTCCGGTTCACGAGGAACGCCTGGCTGATGACGCCCCGCATTCGGTGCTTGGCCACCTCCGGAACCCGATAGCCCCACGCATCGAGCGTCTCGGCCGCCTGGGTGATCGACCGCTCGACGACGTCTGCGCCGAAGACGAGTTTCGCGAGATGGAAGCGGTTGAAGGTCCCGAGACGCTCGAAGCGGTCGAAGCCGCCGAGCAGGTAGGCGAGGGCGACGAGGAAGGGACGAACCGTCGTCTCGGTCGGAACCGTTCTCGCATCGAGGAACTGCTCGGCGCTCGAACCGACCAATGCGGCCCACTCATCGGCCGTCCAGGCCCAGTAGGAGCGCCCGAGTGCCGCGCAGTGCTCCAGCACCAGTCCAACCGCGTGCAGACCGGCGCGGCGGTGACGAACGTCGTCGCCGTGGTGCAGGGCGACTCGGGCGGCATCGAGGGGATCGACCAAGCGGGTGAGCGCCTTCCAGGACAACGCGGTGCGGCGCGGGATGCCGCGGGCGCGGTTGCGCCGCCGATCCGTCGGGCCGAGCCTCGCCAGAGCTTCGCGCTCGTCGTTCGTCAACGCGCCCGAGCGATCGTAGGCAGTGGCGTCGACGACCGGCCACGGCTGCCCGCTCGGCTTCTCGTTCGCCGCGAGGGCACAGGCGCTCATTGCTCGCCGCCGTCGGTGTCGCTCCCCGTCAGCAGGCTGATGCGCCAAGCGTGGATCTCCGCCATCCCCCGGTTGAGCTTGTCGGAGAGCTCCCGGCCCGAGAGGTGGATGTAGCGCAGCGTCGAGTCCGTGCTTCGGTGCCCGGCGAAGGTGGCGATGGTGTGCAGCTCCCAGCCCATGCGGGCGAGATCGGTCAGGCAAAGGTGCGGGGTTGTGTGCGTGGAGAACTGCGGGACATCTGCAGCCAGCGCGACCCGCCGCACCACCTTGGACCAGGTCCACAGGCTGAGCGGCTCGGCGGGGTTGCGCCGGGACTCCGACAAGAACAGGGGACCGCGCGAGCAGCTGAAAGTGCCGCGGTGCTGGAGGTAGGCGGACAAGAGCGCACCCGTGACCGCCGAGTAGGGAACGCTGCGTCCCCGGCGGGTCTTCGTCGTCTCGGCCCGGATCCGCACCATGCGATATGCCGGGTCAAGGTCGTCGGTGCGAAGCGAGCAGAGCTCCTCGCGTCGCAACGCGGCGTCGTAGGCCAGGGCGAGCATCAGCCGGTTGCGGATCGGCTCGTCACGAAAGACAGCCAGCACGTCGCGCCACTGCTGATCGGTCGGGATCCACGGCAACTTGACGAGCCGCGGCACGAGCGGACGCCCGCCGCTGCCGAGGGTGCGCCGGGCGCCATAGCGGCCACGGCCAACCGGGTTCGAGGCGCGAAGGCCTTCTTCGACGAGGAAATCGTAGAACAGCCGCACCGGAACCAAGCGCTGCTGGAGCGTGGCATTCGCGAGGCCGCTCCCCGAGTCGAGGGCCACCGTGTTCACACCGAGGCGGCTCGGGCGGCTCGTCAGCTCCCGGACGAACGAAGCAACCTGCGCCCGACCGGCTACAAGCGGATCAGCGCCATCCCGCTCGCAGACCTCCAGATACTCAGCAAGCCCGCGCGCATACGCGTCGATCGTCCGCGGCGCCCGGCCAAGATCGGCCCAGATCCGCAACCACTCGACCGCTCGCTCGTGACGGCCGAGGACCGCCCACTTCTCCTCCAGTGGCATCGACAAGGCGCAGTCGACCTCTCAGCTCGTGGGATGCAGGGGGACCATTCAACCCCGCTGCTTGATTCCACGTAACTAATAGGTAGACCTTGCCGTCGTCCGCCCGGTGTTCGGTCACGTCCGCCACCCACAGCCGGTCAGGGCCGGCAGGGCGGAACTGGCGGGCCACCAGGTCGTCGCTGGGCACGGCCCCGGGCGCCCTGCGGGTACAGCCCTTGCGGCGCCTCCGGGTCACGCCCTGGATCCCGGCGGCCCGCATGAGGCGTTCCACCCGCTTACGGCCCACGCAGATGCCCCGGCCGAGGCGCAGGTCGGCGTGGACCCGGGGCGCCCCGTAGGTGCCCCGGGACTGGCGGTGGATCTCCCGGATCGTCTCGAGGAGCACGCCGTCCTGGCGGGCCCTGGCGCAGGGAGCGGACTGGCGCGCCTTCCACTCGTAGAACCCCGACGTGGACACCCCGAGCAGCCGGCACAGGACAGCCACCGGAAAGTCGGCCTTCTCCTCATCGATGAACGCGAACCCCGCTACCGCGGCGGGAGGACGTTCTCCGCAGCGAAGAAGGCCGCGGCTCGAGAGAGGATGTCGCGCTCCATGCGCAGCACCCGGTTCTCTTTACGGAGCCGGGTCAGCTCCTCCTTCTCCGCCGACGTCAGGCCCTCCCTGCGGCCCTCGTCGACATCGGCCTGCTGACGCCAGTTCCGAAGGCACGACTCACTAATCCCAAGATCCTTGGCGAGATGCGCCAAAGGCTTGGCGCCCTCCCGGGTCAACTCAATTGCTCGCCGGCGGAACTCCGCCGGATGGGGACCAGGCACTCGGACTCCTTCCCGAGGAGGACTCCGCCCTCCTCAGCCTAGGTGTCCGGAGAACCGGGGGAACTCCACTCCGCTCACTCGAGGAGACGAGGGACAACGCGCTAGCGGATCGGGACCGGCTCCGCCACGAAGCTGCCGCGGCAAAAACCCGCATCGGCGTCGCCTTCCCCCACATCGAACGACTCCGCTCTCTCCAGCGCCGCCAAGCCGACATCGAACGGGAACTGCTCCCCGAACCTGAACCCGCGGCCACCCCAGACCAGCCCGACCCCACCTCGCTGCCGACCGTGGCCGCCCAGGCCTATCCCCCTTCCTCCACGACGCGCCGCCCCACTGCTCCCTGGCTGCCGGCGCCTGCTGCCGCCACGCCGACCGCTCCCCACCCCGGCCGGCAGCTGTGAGACGCTCCCGGCGCTGCGGGCCGCTGAGGGGCGGCCAGTCGTTGAAACGACGGGGCACTCGCCACCCCGGTCCAGCCTTCGCCTCAAACGCCTCGCCGAGTTCGGGCGTGCCTACGCCCCAACCGCTACCTGGAGGTCGCTCGCCATGAGACTCCTCGGCAGTGGGCAGCTCGCGCTTCGCCGGGCGCTGGCGGTGGCCGACGCCGGGCCTCGCCGGGTGACAGGGCCTACCGCTGGGCCGCCCGACCGCTCTCGCGCCGGGGCGGCTACGGCCAGCTGCGGCCCTCAGGGCGATGGGGGATCGGACGTAGCGGTGCCGTCAACGATGAACTGCGCGGCGTCGATGAGGGGAATGCCGAGACTGCTGGCGTGGTTCTGGAGCCAGGAGAAGGTGTCCTCCATGTCGAGGCCAGTCCGCTCGGCGATCACGCCTCTGGCTTGCTCGACCACGATGCGACTGGGGAGGGCGTAGTGGTGGGGGGCTTCCTCGGGCCGGCCCGGAGTCACTCCACCGCCTCACCGAACAGCAGGGCCTCGCCCTCGACGCGCTGGTTACCGGCGCGACTCACGCCGAGGCAGCCCGAGGAGAACCCCCGGACCGTGGGGCTGGGGGTTCTATTGGGCGAATGCGGGCTAGGAGTCGTCGGTGGCTTCGTCCTGCGCGGCGGTGATCCGTGCGGAGGCCTCATCGGCGCCCCGCCGGTGTGCCTTGAGAATCGGAGGCGGGTGCAGGGTCTCGGTCCGGTTCGACGTCGGATGCTGGGATGTGGGCGGGGTCGGAGTCGGGATGGTGGGCTGACGGGAGGATGCCGGTGTTGCGGTCTCGTTTGTCTGCTTGGAGCGATGCCATCACCGCTGCGGCGATGACGATGGCGATGACGCTGAGGGACACGTAGGTGGGCATGTGCAGCTCGAACGGCTTGCCGATGAGGAGCATCTTGATGCCGACGAAGGCGAGGATGACGCCGAGACCGACGTTGAGGTAGCGGAACTTGCCCTGCATTCCACCGAGGAGGAAGTAGAGCGAACGCAGGCCGAGGATGGCGAAGGCGTTGGCGGCGAACACGATGAACGGCTCGCGGCTGACGGCGAGGATGGCAGGCACCGAGTCGACTGCGAAGACGACATCGGTCGCTTCGATGAGGACGAGGACGGCGAACAGCGGCGTCGCCACACGTTTGCCGTTCTCACGGGTGAAGAGCTTTTGGCCGTCGAAGCGGCTGGTGGTGGGGACGAGGCGCCGGACGACGCGCATGGCGACGTTGTTGTTGTAGTCGACCTTCTTGGACTCGTCGTGGCGGGCGATCTTGAGCGCGGTATAGAGCAGGAAGGCGCCGAAGACATAGAGGATCCATTCAAAGCGCTCGATGAGCGAGACGCCGGCGAAGATGAAGATGCCTCGCAGGACGAGTGCCCCGAAGATTCCCCAGAACAGGACCCGGAACTGGTACTCGCGGCGCACGGCGAAGAACGAGAAGATGACGGCCCACACGAACACGTTGTCGATGGAGAGGCTCTT
>JBKKBZ010000042.1:0-58574 GCA_046713235.1 Actinomycetota bacterium
GCTGACGAAGCTGACGAAGCCGATGAGGCGGACGAGGTTGACGACGCGGACACGGTTGACGACGTGGACGACGCGGACGACGTCGCGGACGAGGCCGATGAGGCAGACGAGGTTGACACCGGCGAATCCGGCGACTGACGGGCAAGCCTCACGACTGCACTTGGCAGCGAATAGGCACCCCCTTAGGGGTGCCTATTCGTATGTGAGATGAGTCTGACCCGGTTCACGTACATCTCGCACGCGATGTTCGCGCGCGCGTGACGGGGATCTCTACGGCGAACTTCGAAACTGAGAGAGCGGACCGCCCGGGCTCAGCGCTCGGACGAGTGGGCCTGGCGGGCTTCTGTCGAAATACAGGGGCAGATTCGGCGTCACAGGCTCTCACCCCTAGGCGTAGCAACCATGGCGCCTATCCTCGCCGCTATCCTGCGCGCGGGAAGCGGGCGCAGCGTTGAAGCCGTGAAGCGCGGCACGGCCCGCCGCGCCATCTAGAGCGACCTCACATCAGACGTAGGCGCCGTCGATGAACGACTCGGCAGCCTTGAGAACCTCGTCGACGTCACCCTTCGCTATTAGTTCGATCGGCCGCGCGCCGCCCAGAAGTCTGTTCTTCGCGCGTAGCCACTGCCCGACGCCTCGGGCCGTAAGCGAGTCCTTGAGGATGAGTGCGACTTCACGAACACCGCGGAGCCGCTCCTCGTGGGCTGGACGGATCGCTGAGGTGGTAGCCCAGTTGCGCACCGATCGTTCGGCGGCGCCGGTCGCCGCAGCGAGATCCTTCTGCGTAAGGCCGAAGTGCTTGAGAGCACTGACGACATCCTTCACCTCAACCGCGCGGTCCAAAGCCGTTACTGCAGCCATCACTAGGTACCTCCACTGGGAGCCGGAGCTCCACCGTCATGCGGTCATCAGCGGCAGGTTACTGCCTACTCTACTTCCGCTTCTACTGCCGGATTGCTTACCTCAGATACTGCCGGTTCTACTGCCGGACGTCAACCCCCGTTCGGTGTAATCGCGGTGCAAACAGGCGCGCCAAGAGGGGTCTGAGCGGGCTCGACGGGATCTCGCCGCAAGCCAGCGACCTGGGGCATCGCTCGTCAGCTCAGGGAAGAGGAGAACACCAGTTCGATTCTAAATGTCTCGGCCCGGCGCTGACCGTTCTCGCCTATTTTCGCCACCGGGTCTCACAGCGACGCCGCGCCATCGGACGCGCACAAGAGCCGAGAATGATCGCGACCCCCGACGCGGCTCAGGTCTCGGGCCCAGGCGACAGATCGTAGGTGCGGAGCTCGCGGAGCTCGTCGGGCCAATACGGCTCGAGTTCGACGCCGAGGCCGTCGGCGACGCGGTTGACGTAGTTGAAGTAGGCCACGACCTGGTTCGCGTCGACGATGTCACGGTCGGTCAGTTCATGATCTCGCAGGCGCTCGACGTCGGCGCGCGTCATCGCCGCCGGAGTGCGCGTGAGCTTGAGCGCGTAACGGCAGAGCTCCGCGAGCCGAGCAGGGAGCTCCTCGAACCGACCGGAGACGACCGCATCCTGAAGTGCCGGCTCTGCGCCAACGCGCGCGAGCGCGGCACCGTGATGCAGTCGTTGGCCGCGGAGACGCAGACCGCCATGGCCTCGCGCTCCAAGCGGCTCAAGCCCGACGGTCCGAACATGATCTTCTTGTTGAGCGCGACGTGCGCCTCCAGCACGGCAGGGTTGAGACTGTGCGAGGCGAGGATGTTGTCTAATCCCTCGCTGCTTTGTGCATGCTCGATCCAGCTCACGTGCTCATCACCCCCCTCCGGCGAGCGTCCCTTCAGGATCCCCAGGCGGCAAGCGCTTTGGTTGTGCCGTACACGATCCAGTAGACGGCCAAACCCACCAGCAACACGCGCAGAATGAAGCCGCGGTTACGTTTGGCGCCCTGGATTGAGCACTGCCCACGGCGGCGCAATTGCAGCACGATCGCAGCGACGGCCATCGCACCCCCGCCGAGCTTGAACGCCCAGCCCCATGTTCCGTACAGGGTGGTTCCGAGCGCGATCGCCTCGGTGACGGTAGCGATGCCGAGCAGCACCACGACAACGGGGTAGATGCAGCAGCCGATGCCGAGCGCCCCCGCGAGCGCGCCGATCCAGCGCGCGCGCGGAACGCCGGTAGCGACCGGCTCGTGGCGCGGCGACAGCGTGGTCTTCACCGCCGCTCCACCTCAATCGCCTGGGGCTCGTCGAGCACAACGACGGTCGGAACGGCGTGGAGCGTGGCGCGCACGACCGAACCGCCTGAGCAGCGGCGCAGGCGGTCGGGCTCGAGGCCCGCAGAGAGCAGCGACGATACGACATCACGGTCGAGCCGGCACCCGCCGAACAGCCGGCGCCAGGCAGGCGTCAGGATCCGCTGCATCGCCGCCATCGCCGGACGAGTCGCGATCCCGTGCTCGACGCAACGAAGATGACCCTCGGCGGAGAGCACGCGCCGCATCTCTCGCGCAACCGTGACAGGCGAGTCGACCGAACACAGCACAGCTTCGGACACGACGGTGTCGAATGCACCGTCGCCGAACGGCAACGCTTCGCCGCGCGCGACCACGAACGATGTCGACATGCCAAGCCGGCGCGCGTGGCGCCTTGCCTTGCGTAGCATCGTGATGTTGGGATCGCATGCCACGGATGGAGCCTGTTCGTAGTACGGAAGCGAGGAACCGGTACCGATCCCGATCTCGAGCGCGCGACCCTTGACGCCGCGGGCGACCGCACGGCGGTGCCGTGCGAGCCCGAGCGGTTCCCACAGCCGCTGCAGCACGTACAGGTGCGCGAAGACGCGATGTCTGGTCGATGGGCGGCGGCGCATCAGTGGATCACGCTCCACGGTGCACCGGCGAAACTCCCCACGGCGAACGCGAGGAAGCAGGAGCCGGTGATCCCCGTGGCCGCGACCAGCGCGACACGTCCTGTCCGGGTCTGGGCGCGTGGGTAAACCATGGTGAGGTTGAACCCTACCGCCGTCGCGCCGACGAACAGCCACAACAGACCGCGCGCGACCGGCGGCCACGTGCCCGGGTACAGCCCGGCGACGACGCCGGGCACGTCCAGTGTCGGATCTGCCGATGCCTCTTGCCCGATGAACCAGAACGCGAGGAACGCAAACGAAACGACCATGCACGCGACCAGTAGCCGCGCGCGTGCTCGACGCGAGACGTGCACCCTCACGATCAAAAGATCTCCTCACCCAGTATGACGGCGCCGCGATGAGCGTGATTCCCCCAGGGCACCACGGCGGCCCGGCTGGGGGAACCGGGCCGCCGCATGGCCGCGGTGCTTTACCTGGTTGTGTTGGGTGCGAGCACCGGCACCGGGCAATTCACCACGAAGGTGGCTCCCTTGGTGTCCGGGGTGCCTTTAAACTCGTCGAGCTCGCCGACATCACGTGCCGCATGCACCGACGCCTCATCGCGCAGGAGCCGGGGCGTCTTGCCGTCCTTCCACCCGTAGGTCATGTGGTCCCAGTACGGGCTCCAAGCCGGCGTGCCGGCTTGGGAGTCGAACACCGACGGCTGAAATCCCATCGGGCCCGAGCCCTTGAGACCGTTCATGAACACGTTCGTGCGTCCCGTCGCGCCGGCCTTGGTCGCTGCGGCGAGCTTGGGCGAGTGCACGATCTTCATGCCCTCGGCCATCGGTGCGAGCGCGACGTCGGTGACGATGTAGCGGACACCGGGGAAACACTCGTGCAGCTTGAACTTCACAGTGAGGCTCGACGTGTCGGGCTTCTCCAGCAGCTGGCCCGGCCCGAGGTAGACCTTGCGCTCGTTGTCCACCGACATCTCGCCACTCGACCACTTCACGACCGGACCGTTGAGGATGATTTTGGTCTTCTCGACGCGCAACGCTCCGGAAGCTTCTGCAGCCTTTACCTCTGCGATGCTGGCGAGCCGCTTCGGCGTGCCACTCCACCTCGCCCGGTTGATCCGCCACGCCGGGGTGTAGTCATCGCGTCCGGGCTCGGTCGACAGCACCGCCGGCTGATCGGCAACGCCACCGGAGATGAGGTATGCGTCCGCGGCGGGACCCTGCGTGCCGAGCACGACAAGCTTGGGCACCCAGACCAGGCTCTCGACCTTCGCGAATGCTTCGTCGGAAGCGTCGGTGCGGATGAAGTACACGTCCTTGCCGTTGAACACGCCGCGTTGGAGCCGGAACGTTACGAACCCGAACGCGCCCTCCCAGTCACCGGTGAGCGCGTAGTCGAGCACGTCGCCGACGATCTTTGCCTCCTTAGGGCCCGTCGTGGCGGTCGGAGTCGTGCCGGCGACCACCCCGCCGTCGTCATTGCTGCACGCTGCGAGCAGAGCCGGCAGGCTCATCCCGGCGAGCCCGATCTGCAGGCCGCGCCGCCCGACCTGGGCGAAGAACTCACGGCGGCCGAGCCCTGATTGCGGTTCTGTCTGAGACGTCACCTATGAACCACCTCCCTCCTCGACCGGACGCCGCGCGACGTGGTTCGATTCCATCCGGCGGAATCACGGGCATGATTAGGGCGTCCCACCCGTTGAACGAGGGAGCAGATGAGAAAAGATGACTTCCTCGAGGCGACCCTCGGGGCTATGGATCTGGTCCACAACCTGGCGAGGCGTCTGACGCGTGATCGGGACGCCGCGGAGGACCTCGTCCAGGACACGTACCTTGCGGCATTCAAGGCCTGGAGCAAGCATCGCCGCCCCGACCGGGTCGAGCCATGGATGGCGACGATCTGCCTGAACCTCGCTCGGTCGAACTTCCGGCGTCTGCGGCGGCGGCCGGACGAGACCCTGCAGCCAGATCCGGGCCTCACGATAAGTTCCGAGGCCGATACAGCTTTGGAGGCGCTCTCGAACATCGATCGCGACGTGGTCCACAACGCGCTGTGGGCGTTGCCGGAGGAGCAGCGCGTAGCGGTGACGCTCATGGACATCAGCGGATTGACGGCCACGGAGGTGGCCCGTGTCATGCGAACCCCACGAGGTACCGTCTTGTCTCGCGTGCACCGCGGACGTAAAGCTCTTGCTGCTTTGGTGCGGAGGGAGGTGGAACAACGTGAGTCATGACTCCGAGCGCGATGCTGCAGCGTATCTGGGTGGGGCCCTCAAGGCGCGCAAGCGCAAGGCGTTCGAGGCGCACCTGCTGGACTGCGAGGACTGCTGGCACGAAGTACAGGTCGGGCGCTTGGGACGGCGGCTTGGTGAGTCCGCTCGCGAACTCGCGCCGCAAGGCTTGCGCGAGACCGTGCGCGCCGCGGTGGCGGCCTTCCCCTCGCTGCCGCGGCGCAGGATCCGCTGGCCGCTCGCCGGTGCGGCCATGTCGCTGTTGCTCGTGGGAGCGATGCTGGGCGTCCAGCTCCTGACGGCCGAGCAGCCGGCTCCGATTGCGCGCGCCGTCGCCGACTTCCGGCAAGGCCGGATGCCAACCGAAGCGCCATCGAAGGCGCCCGCGCCCGACCTTGCCGCGATCGACCTATCGCTGGCGAGCTCTGCATCGGGAAAGTTGGAGGGGCTCAGCGTCGACGCCTACAGCTATCGCAATTCGCAGGGTCGGCGGCTGCTGCTCTATACGAGCGACAGGGTCTTCCCCATCGCCGCCGGGGCTCGGCAGACAACGCCGGACGGCCCCTGGCGCGCGCGCATCGGCGATCTCGAGCTCCTGTGCTCGCAAGAACCGCACGCGCTGCTCGCGATCAGCGACGACGCGGCACTCCTCGACGAGCTCGCGAAACAGTTGGAGATCAAAGGGGTGCCGGCCTAACGGCCGGCCGGGGAGCTTTGTCGGTAACGAATCAGGGGACTTGACGTACTGAGGCGAAGCGATCCTTGTGATTGAGGAGCGCATCCAACCCTGGCCCGGCCCAGACTGACGCCGGTGGCCTGCTGCTGGACGCGGGAGTAAGGTCCACTCCGTGAGTCAATCGGAGGTTCGAACATGACACCGCGAACTGCCGCGTTCAATGCGAGGAACTCGCCCAGGCAGGCCGGATCTGCATCTGATGAGATCGCGCGCCTGGAGGAGGTCCGGCGTTACAGGATCCTTGATACCCCCCCGGACGGCGCCTTCGATCGCGTCACTGCTCTCGCGGCCCGATTGTTCCAAGTCCCCATCGCGATCGTCAGCATCGTGGATTCCGACCGCATCTGGTTCAAGTCCCACCACGGTCTGGACGTCGGCGAGATCGCACGCGATCCCGGCCTATGCGCGTCGGCGATCCTGCAGTACGAACCATGGATCGTAACCGACGCGAAGGTGGATCCGCGCGCACTTGCGAACCCACTTGTCGCCGAAGACTTCGGTTTGCGCTTCTATGCAGGCATGCCCCTGACGACTCCGGATGGTCACAACCTCGGCACGATCTGCGTCATCGACAAGGAGCCGCGCGAGGTCACCCCGGCCGAGCACGAGATCTTGCGCGACCTCGCGTCCATCGTGATGGACCAGCTCGGGCTGCGGCTCAGTTCACTGGAAGCCCTGGAGATTCAGACTCGGTTGCGACGTGAGGCGGAAGCAGAGAGGGAGCGCGTCGGCCACCTAGCGCAAACGTTGCAGCGCAGCCTCCTGCCCCCGCACTTGCCGGAGATACCCGGACTCGATCTGGCCAGCGTCTTTGTGCCGGCGGAGGGTGAGGTCGGCGGGGACTTCTACGACGTCTTCCCCGTCAGCTCGCGCAGCTGGGGCATCGTCATGGGTGATGTCTGCGGAAAGGGGCCCGAGGCTGCAGCGATGACGGCACTGGTCCGCTACACGCTTCGCGCGGCAGCCAGCGACACGGTTTCGCCAGCAGATGTTCTGTCGAAGGTGAATGAAATCTTGACCCTGCGAGAGTCTTCGGCCGATGGACGCTTCTGCACATTGGCGTTCGCACGATTCAAGCCGACGAAGGTGGGTGCGAAGATCCGCGTCGCCTCTGGAGGTCATCCGCTTCCGCTTCTTCTGCGAGCAAGCGGTCGCGTCGAGCCAGTCGGCGGCACCGGATATCTCGTCGGCAGCTTTCCCGATGCCGAGTTCTCCGTACACGGCAGGACCATGCTTCCAGGCGATGCGATGCTGTTCTACACCGACGGTGTCACGGAAGCTCGTTCCCTAGACGAGGTCTTCGGCGACCAGCGCCTTTCGCAAGCGCTTTCAGGATGTGCCGGATTGACGGCGCGCGAGATTGTACTGACGATTTCGCGGCAGGTCGTCGACTTCGGCGGAGGCGGAAGGGATGACATCGCTCTTCTCGCGCTGAAGGTCAGCGAGCCCGCACTCTTGTGAATGGGCCCAGACCTTCTTGCCGTTCGTTTGCTCCTCAGCCACACGCACGTGCCGCCGTTGTGCTTGAGGTCTGTCCGCAAGTGAACACGCACATCACGAACGCTCGTCATGTGAGACGTTCCCGTCGCGTACGCGGCGAGTGAGCGGCAAGCCGAACCAGAACCACAAGAGCGCAGCGCCGGCAACGCCCGACACTATTGCCGCGAACCGCAACGCGTAAAGAACGTCGCCGATGAGAAAGATGACCGAGCCGATCGCGCCCGTGAGTGCGATGAGGCCAGCGATCGTGAGCCGGTTCGAGGTACGCAGCATCTGTTCTTTGTCGTGCTGGCGCCACCGCAGCCGATGGTAGGCGCTGGGAGCCATGAGCAGAATCGATGCTGCCGACGTCGCCAGGAAAGCGCCGAAGAAGACCGACCGCTGGTACGGAGCAAGCTGTGCGAACCGTTGGGAGAACGGTACCGTCAGCAGGAACGCGAAAAGCACTTGCACGCCCGGGAGGGCGACGCGCAACTCGTTGAGCAGCTCGATGAGCTCTCGATCGAGCTTCTCCGACTGGTCTTCTCCCACGCACGAGATCGTACCCCCTACCGGGGCCCACTTGACTCACCCTGTCCTGCGACGTGAAAGTCGAAACTGCTTCGGCTAACTGGACTGTCGGCGATCTTCGACATCTACCCATCGACCGAAGAAGCGCTGACGAAGGCAGCAGCCACCTAACACGAGGCCAATTTCAGGTTCGAAGCCCTGCCACAACCTAGAAGCCACGTCCAATGGACGTGGCTTCTAGGTTGTGGTGTAGCCGACTAACTAGCGCTCTGCCCGGTCGAACAGTCCCTTGAGCTTCTCCTCGATGGCATCGACGGTGTCGCCCGTCTTCTCCTTGATCGTCCCGACCACGCGGTCCCACTTGCCTTCGGTGCGTTCGAGGTCGTCATCGGTGAGGTCGCCCCATGCTTCCCGGATGCGCCCCTTCGTCTGATCCCATTTTCCTTCCTGCTTCAGATCCATGTCGTTCTCCCCTTTCAGCGGTTACGGTGCCCGTGCCCATGGCTGCGGAAGCCTGTGAACGCGCTCGCGACCAGTAGCACCAGGCCGATGATCAAGAGCCATTTCAAACCTTCGGCGAAAAGGCCGACGCCACCGAACACGAGCGCGAGCAGAAGCAGCACTAGTACGAATCCCATCGCCTATCCTCCTCCTCTCTGGCGAATGCCTTCCCATTCAAGATCGTCTTGAAACGATGCTCCGTTTCGAAAGGGCATCGCCTGGAGATGACCCCCAGCGATGTGGATCTGGCTACTCACCTTCCCGGTCGCGATGTTCACTCTCGTATTCGGTCTTGCGATCCTCGAGGCCAGGGTTCTCAGCCCAAGCGAGAGGACCGACAGGATCCGCCGGCTGCTCGAAACAGAGTCGGCCGACGTCGTAGAGGCTGGGGTAGGAACGCTGCTCGCAGCCGTCGTGCAGGCTCGGGTCTGATGCTCCAAGTTTCGCTCTCCTCGTTGGGGGGAACAACTGAGGCACTTGCCGCGGCTGGGCCCGTCGTTCCCAGTGCGACGTTGCGCTCGACATCGGAGGGATCATGCCCGGAATAGGAATCGGCGTCTTCTTGCTAGCCGTCGGAGCAGTTCTGACGTTCGCGGTCACGGCGCAGGCAGAGGGGTTCAGCGTAAACACCGTCGGCATCATCCTTATGATCGTTGGGGGACTGTCGATCCTTCTGTCGATGCTGTTCTGGTCGTCGTGGTTCGGTACCCGAGGCGAAACCGTCGTGCGCGAGGACCACGGCACGGGACACGGCCACTAGCCGGGCGCGAACGGCACTAGCCGGCCACGGCGCGCGGCCCTCAGTTGTGCGGGTAGGCGCCTTCGCCCCACCAGGGGCGAAGCGGCGGCAGATCTCGCTTGCCCGGGTTGGGCGGCGGGTCGCTCTCCCCGTCGTCGGTGTCCCATCGCCGGCCGTACTGGTCGGGGATATCGCCCCACCCCGAGTAAGGGAGCGGCTTCGATGCGAGGATGCCGAGCGTCTCCATCGGATCGATACGCTCGGCGCCGACCGTGCACAGATGCGTCCAGTCGTCCCCGAAGTCATACACGTACACGAACTGCTCTCCCGCCGAAAGCCGGCTGAGCTTGACCGAGCCACTGTCCACGGTGTCGCTCGAGTCGTCCCACGGTCCGACGGAACCGAGCCGCGCCTCATCGGCCATCTCGAACGCATGCAGATGCGAGTGATCCCACCGCGCGAACGCGTCATCGATTGCCCTCGCGAGTGCGGAGAAGGAATGCGTGCGCGCAGCGGCGAACATGCGGCCGGGGCGCGGCCAGATCTCCCGGACTCCGCCCTCGACGAGATCAACGCGGATCGACAGCCACGAGCGCGCCATCACTCGCCCTCCGGATCGATGATCACCGTTCCGCAGCATCTCTTGTATTCAATCCCCGAGCCACACCAGCAGCGCTCGTTGCGTTCTTGCGGCCACCGGATCGAGCGACCCAACCGGCGCTCATCGGGCCCGAAGTCGTCATCCACGGACGACACGATATCTCCCGTCGGCGGAATCACACCCGCCCCTTGTGGGGGCTGCTCCGTAAGTGCTATACAGTAAGTATGACTCAGGTACATGCCAAGATCGCCCAGCAGGAGTTTGCCTTCGACGCATCCGAGATCCAACAGCGACTTTCCGATGAGATGCCCGAGCCGCTGGGAGACCACTACGTCGTTGTCGCCGGCAAGCGTTTCCCGCCGAAACAGGTGATCGGTCTCGTCACGGGCCTTGACCGTGCCGATTTCAACAGCCATCAGGCGCGGCGCATCTTGAGTCGGCTGGGTTTCACGGTGGGGCGACGAAGTCGTGAATCCCGGCGTGACTCTCCAGATCGGCCCGGGCCGCACCGCGGTCGCGAGGCCGATCTTCTGCGCCCCTTCGCCGGCAGATGGGTCGCTCAACGGGGACTCGAGGTTCTGGTCGCGGCGGACAAGCCCCAGGCCGTTTTGGCGTGGCTCGAGCGGAACAACCAGCAAGCCGACGTCATGTTCCTGGTTCCCGGTGACGAGACCAAGGCGACCGGCGTAGCGCCGGCATGAGGTTTCCGTTCAAAGAACTCCCGGGAACGTCAAGGGACTACCTGCGTCCGGCAGTGCCGGTGACGGTGGAAGGTATCGCGCGCGCGCCTCAGCTTTGCCTGCTGGACACCGGTGCCTTGCACAATCGATTCGGTGCGTGGGTAGCCGAGGCTGCGGGAATCAACCTCACGGCGGCCGATCAAGAGCGCTTCGCGATCGGAGGATTCGTCACGGTCGGGCGGCAAGTAGCCGTGCAGTTGACGTTGGGTGAAGTGACCTGGGAAGCACCTGTGTGGTTCTGCGACCCATGGCCACTCGCCTTTCATCTTCTCGGGCAAGAGGGATTCTTCCGCTGGTTCGAGGTTCGCATGCGGGCGGCCGCCTACGAGATCGAGATCACGCCCGAAAGCTAAGGACCGCGTCGGGTCGCGTACAGCGAGGGGGGAGAGCCTCAACGCGACGATTCTTCGGCTGCTCGCCGACGCAGTCGGTCTTGAGGAGCGCCGCGAACGTCTGGATCGTTGGGCCACCTGGACCGAAGACGACGCCGCGGAGTTCGACGAGGCTTTGAAGGCGCAGCGGGTCGTAGATGACAGATCCTGGCGCTGAGGTTCTGCCGTCGCGGATCGTTCTCGACACATCTGCGTACTCGCAGGCGCGTCGAGGGGCGGCGCAAGCTCTCGACGCGATCGCCCGAGCGGAGGTCGTCTTCGTTCCCGCAACCGTCCTCGGCGAGCTCGAGGCCGGCTTCCGGGTCGGGAGCCGGTATCGGGAGAACCGCCGGGCGCTCGAGGAGTTCCTTCACGAGCCATACACCCAAGTCCTCGACGTCACCGCCGACGTCGCCAAGATCTACGGTGAAGTCTTCGCCTCCCTGAAGCGTGCCGGCACTCCGCTTCCGGTGAATGTCATCTGGATCGCTGCGGCGACCCTCGGCTGCGGCGGGCACTTGGTAACCTTCGATGAGGACTTCGCCCGCATCGATGTCCTGCCGCATACGCTGTACCGTGCGCAGCCGCGCTGACCATCGACCGACGGGTGGGCGAACCAAGAACGACGCTGATCGGCGGGAGATAGCGCGCCGATCCCCTTGACGGACCCTGGAGAGAAATGACAACGCGACAGGATGTCTCCACCGTTCCGCTACAAGGCGGTTACGTCGCAAAGCTCTGCCCCGTTCGCGCTCAGAACGATGCTCTCTTGCCAACCGAACCTCTTCCGCCTTCGCCCGTCCTTGCCAGGCGATTCGAACGCGGCGTGCAGTTCGAGATCGAGGTTGTTGCCGAGTTGATGCGTCTGCATCCGGATGCCGTTGTGATTCAGGCCGAGAACTCTTCGGCGGCGGAGACGGCCACCTCGCACGCGATGGATCATCGGGATTTGCTGATCATCGGCGGTCGGTTACCCGCAGATCCTCTGGGACGCCGGGTCGGAAAGCCGGATCTGCTCGTGGCAGCTACGCAAGCCGGCTATCGAGCAGTCGACATCAAGCACCACATGGCCCTTGATCCTGCGGAGCCGGAAGCTCGAGGTTTGCCGGGCCTGCGCTCGGAACTTGATCAACCCTCGCTTGAGCATGGGCAAACCGATTCGTCGTACTTCGCGCGCAAGCGCAAGGCGGATCTGCTCCAACTGGCTCATTACCAGCGGATGTTGGAGGCAGCCGGTCTCGCTGCGCCCGATGGCCGGTACGGCGGAGTCATCGGGGTCGAGCGCTGCATCGTTTGGTACGACCTCGATGCTCCCATCTGGATGACACCGTCTTCGTCTGGTCGCCAGAAGCTGCGCACGACGATGGAGGTGTACGACTTCGAGTTCGACTTCCGTCTCGACATCATCGCGGTTGCGCAGCAGCACGCCGCCGACGCGTCGGTGGACCTCCTCGTCGTTCCGGTCCGCATCGGTGAATGCGATGAATGCCCTTGGTGGGATTACTGCCGGCCACAACTCGAGGGGAACGCGGGCGACGTTAGTCTGATACCTCGCATCGGCTGGCGCGAGTGGAAGATCCATCAAGACCATGGAGTGACCGACCGGAGGGCACTCGCAGCCCTGGACGTGCCGACGGCGCGCTTGGTTGCCGCGGGGGTCGACGTCGCCGACCTGATCACTCAGCTCGAGGGAGTACCCTCGGAGACCTTGATCGCTGAACTGCCGGCCATGCGGAGACGCAAGGCTCAGTTGGGGCAGTTGGAAAGGGCAGGCGTGCGCACGGCGGGCGATGTTCTCAAGCTATCTGCTGCCACCGCTGCCTATTCCGAGGCCGGTCTGTCGTCGCTCCCCGAACAGATCGACCGCGCACGGGCCGCGCTCGGACCCGATTCCATCTATCGCCGGCGAGGAGTCGACGACATCGTCACCCCCAGGGGTGACGTCGAAGTGGACGTCGATATGGAGAACGTCGAAGAGGGCGTGTATCTGTGGGGCGCACTTCGCACCGACCGCTCGGACGCTTCTGCCTCGTCGAAGTACCACCCGTTCACAACGTGGGATTCTTTGACCGCAGACGTACAGGCGACGAACTTTCTTCGGTTCTGGAACTGGCTCATGGAAGTGCGCGCCGAAGCACTCGACACCGGGCGCACCTTTCGCGCGTACTGCTACAACGCATCGGCGGAAAACACCTACCTCCGCGCCCTTGGACTCTCGGCGGGCGTCATCGACCAGGTCGAGGAGTTCATCGCCTCGCAGCACTGGGTGGATCTTCTGCGAGTGTTCGACAGCCAACTCCTGACGGGAGGATCGAGCGGCCTGAAGACCGTGGCTCCGTTGGCGGGGTTTTCGTGGCAGGTCGATGATCCGGGTGGCGGTGAATCCATGATTCGCTACGACGCGGCTGTTGGCTCGGGTTCCGAATCTGAGCGAGATAGCGCGCGCCAATGGCTGCTCAGTTACAATCAAGGAGACGTCGAGGCGACGCTCGCGATCCGAAACTGGTTGGATCGGGATTCTCGATCGATCGCGCCGATCGAATCCTTGGACCCAAGGGAGCACCGGCTCCGAAGCTAAAGCCGCAGGCGTGCCCTTGAGCAGTCGTTCGGCGGCATCCATGTTCGGTCATCGTAGCCCCGATGGTCCGCGGGAGCCCGCACACCAGATCTGAATGACAACGATGTAATCGCTGCAGGAGCCGATAATAGTCTCTATTGAAAGGTGTCCGTCGTCATGACGAACTCTCAGGCTCAGTCCAGACACCCTCCAGATCCGTGACGATCTTTCGAAGATCGGCCGCCACCTCGTGCAGGCTTCTCGCCCTGCGAATGGCCTGGCTGCCGTTCGGGGTCCTCTTCGTTGACCACTCAAGCATCTGACCGCGAAGATCGGCGTCTTCGGCCACGTCTCGCACCTGCTCGATCGTCACCCGGATGCAGAAGGGGATCCGAAGATCCGGCGATAGGGATGCCGAGCGAACCATCCCGGGCCCGTCGACGTCATCCTCGAAATTCTCGTCCACGAGAGCGAGGCGACTCCTGTTCGAATCCGACACCGAATCTCCGATCTCCTCGTAAGGTTGATCGCGCATCCGACCGCAGCGGGATCTCGGTGCACTTTTCCCAACCCCCGTCACCGAGATGTCACCGTACAAGTGTACGTAACGGCACACATGCGTCTGAAGGTGATGAAGGTTTCTTCTGTTTCTTCACGCCGAACGCACAGAACGCACCATTGATGCTCGGCAGCGCGCCTCGGGGCTACGGGTGCGGGTCGGGGGAACGAGGAACGTCGCCGGTATCCACGACGAATTGAGCAACCTCGCGCAACTTCGTGTTGAGGTGTTGGGATGCTCGGCGCAGCAAGTCGAATGCTTGATCCGAGGTGATGAGTTCGCGTTGCATCAGGATGCCTTCCGCTCGACCGATCACCTGTCGAGAGGCCAGTGCTCCGTGGACGTTCTCTAACCTCTTGGTCTCCACGTCCAAAGCTACGGTCGCATCCTCCAACTCGCTGGCGGCGGCCAATGCGACACCGGCGTGCGTGGCGAAGATGAGTCCCTTTGCTCGGTCGGTAGCGCCGAAGGCTCGAGGAAAGCGCGCGTAGAGGTTGAGCGCGCCAAGGGTTGTGTCCCCGAAAAGACAGAACGATAAGAGGCTCCGCATCCCTGCTTCGGCAGCCTTGGGCCCGAAGGTGGGCCAGCGCTGATCCGTTAGAAGATCCTCCGCGTACACGCTATCTCCCCCAGCTATGGCATCAAGACACGGCCCTTGTCCGGTCGTGTATTGCATCGTGTCGACCTCTAACACTTTCGGTTCGGTCCACACGGGGGTCACGATCTCGTTACCTCGCAAGAATGAGATCCCCGCCCCGGAACACCCGTCGATCGTGCCAACGGAGAAAGTCACGATCCGCTGGAGCGTTTCCTCGACCGTGTGGGCTGAGTACAGCGCCCGCGCGATCTCGGCGAAGTTCGTCGCGAGGTCCTCCCGCCGTCCTTCGGGATCAGGCTTGGTCGGATTCAAAGTCTCGATCCTTCATCGAACATAGCACCAAGCTCCCTTGGTGCTCACCCAACACCAACCACCCAGTCCTCATAATTTTCACGGCAAAAGAGGCCGGTGAATCAGTCTACACCCGTACTGCAATGTCCATGATGTTCTATTGAGCGTAAGGCAATGTCCATGATGTTCTCTTGACCTTTCCGACCTGGAACACTAGGCTGATTTCACCTTCTACCGCGAGGGTTCCGAGGCGAGCAGGGCGCCATCTAAACTCGAGGTCAAGGCGTTGTTGTCCCCCCCCAAGCAACACGGCATTGATCCCCAGGGGGTCGGTGGATCAATAACCGGGCTATCGGAGGACGTAACCGATAGAACCCGACGCGACTCCGGCCTCTCCCACCCCGACCTGTGGATCCGCTATTTCGCGCTCGGTGGAATGAGTACCCCGGCCGAGGTGGAAACCTACCTGCGATACGGCGTCGCCCCGTCTTCCCATGATCATGACATCCTAGCCCAGGCCCTAAACGAGCGATTCTCCGAGCTCGGGCGAAACCACCCCGTTCACTATGCCGGGGCGGCCCTGTGATCACACCATCGTTCGGACGCCTTGACCGAGGAGACGTTCAACTCGGACTGCTCGGCTCATTCAGCCTTCGTGTCGGCCCAGATCCGCTGCGCTTGCCGATGAGCGCGCAGCGGCTAGTCTGCTTCCTCGCACTCCACGACGGCTTGTTGCTTCGCCAACATGTCGCGGGATCGCTGTGGGGCAATACGACCGAGCACCATGCCGCGGGCAGTCTTCGCTCCGCTCTGTGGAGACTTGGTCACCCAACGCATCAAGTAGTGGAGGTTGCGGACCCACACCTACAACTTTCCCCAAGCGTTTTCGTTGATGTCCGGGCGAGCGAGGCTCTTGCGCGCCGCATCCTGGATGATTCGCAAGAGCTGCGCGAAGTCGACCTGGATGACGCGTTGCTGTCGGCGGATCTTCTGCCCGACTGGACCGAGGACTGGGTACTCGTCAAACGCGAGTACCACACCCAGCTTCGCTTGCGCGCGCTGGAGGCCCTGTGCCGGAGGCTGAGCGAGGATTGCCGCTTCGGTCAAGCGGTGCAGGCGGGCATGCTCGCAGTTTCCGGCGAGCCGTTGCGCGAGAGTGCGCAGCGCACGCTCATTATGGCCCACCTCGCCGAGGGAAACGCCGCGGCGGCTGTTAAGCAATACAACTCGTTCCGCGAGCTACTGCACGACGAACTCAACCAGGAGCCTTCCGCAGCCTTGCAGAAACTCCTAATGGAGACTGATCGGTAACGCTGGGGTAACGCGCTCGGCCCATTCTGGGGGCATGACAGTCCTATCGCCCGATCGAACCGGTGTGTTGATCGTTCGTCTCTGGAGCGAAGCGAACCACGAGACGGGGTTGCGCGCGCGGATCACTCAGTCCCTCGGCGCGGTGGCGAGCGAGCAAAAGGTGGCCGTGGCCAGCTCCGTCGATGACATCTGCGCCGTCATCAAGCAGTGGGTCGAAGAGTTTGCGGATCCCACTCCCGCGGTGGTAAAGGCGACCTAACCGCGACGTTGACGCTCGGGGCCGTACACAGGACGCGCAGCTAGAGTTCGAACGGTCGGCCCGGCTCATCCGGTCCATTTTGAGTCCCCCTTGGTAGCGGTGACGCTGCCGTAACGCCTCATGGGGAAGATTAAGCTGGCAAGAAGAGGAAGGGAAGCGACATGATTTCCGCACTAGCAGCAGCCGGCTTCTTCGCGGTGATTGTTGCGGCCCTGCAGTTCAGTAGCTGGGCGGAAGGGTGGCTAGCCCCGGGTGCACGCCCAACGAGATCGCTCGCGGGGTCGGCGGCGACGTCGTCGAGACCGCGGGGCATCTCCGAGCAGGGCGGCGAGCACGAAGCGGTACGGGCAGCGTAAGACCGCAAAGGCCGAGCCGTGAACAAGTACCGCGACCGGTCGATCAATCCTTGGGGGTAACAGACATGCCGGCTGAAGGTGCAGATCAGGAAAGCTTCAACGTTTCTCGCGAGCAGCGAGGCCACGCGGCACATCTGCGCCTCAGCGGGGAGCTTGACATGGCAACGTCACCGGTTCTCGAACAGTGGATCCAGGGAGCGGAGAGCAACGGAAACTCCGCAATCGTTCTAGACCTTGCGAACCTCACGTTCATCGACTCCAGCGGCATCCATGCGTTCCTGCGGGCCGCAGATCGAGCGAGCCGAAGCGGACGCAGCTTCTCCATCGTGAGCACTCCAGCCGTCGTCCAAAGATTGCTCGAGATCACCCGCACCAACCATCTCCTTGGCTCAGACCAACAGATGGGCGGATCATCGGCGCCCACCGCTGGGGAAGCGGGCACGTTGACGCTTGCGATGGCGCAGACTGCCGAAGCGCACAAGTTGTGACATTTGCTCATCGAACCAGAGCGGTCGCTGCTCGACTCATCACCGCAGTCCATAGGGTATGTGCTATCGTCAGCACATGCGTCTGCACATAGAGATAGACGACTCGACGGTTCGTCGGCTCGACAAGATCGCCGGGAAGCGCGGCCGGAGCACCTACATCCGCCGGGCGATTCAGCACGCGCTCGATCAGACAGAACGGTGGGACCTAATCGAGTCCGCGGTCGGATCCATCTCGGATTCAGGCCACGAGTGGGACGCCGACCCGGCGGAATGGGTTCATCGGTCGCGCCGGTCGGACCGGCGGCGAATCGGCTGACGTGCGCGTCCTCCTCGACACAACGGTCTTGATCGACGCGCTTCGCGGAGCCCCGGCCGCGGGCCGGCTTCTCGCGCTCCGCGACGCCGGCGATATCCCATGCACGACGGCGATCAACGTCGAGGAGATCGTGCGCGGTCTTCGCCCTCGCGAATCGATTGCGACGCGGCGACTGATCGATGGACTTCGCATCGTGCCGATCACGGGGCGAGAAGGCTGGCGGGCGGGCGAGTGGCGGCGCACCCTCGCGGCGCGAGGAACCACGATCGCGCAGGCGGATGCCCTGATCGCAGCGGCCGCCCTCGGAATAGGCGCGAAGCTCGCGACGGGGAACCCGAAAGACTTTCCGATGCGGGAAGTCTTGATCGAGCACTGGCCCGTCGGGCGCTAGCGTCTCTCTTACAGAACCCCGGGGTCGCCTGTTGCCTGCAGCGGCCGGCTATCCGAGAAACGCGTCGACCGCAGCCTCGTCCTCGGAATTCAGCCAGAACTCGGTGATCGCGCCGTCGCGGAAATGGCACACGAAAGTGTCGTTCGAGTCCAGCGTCTCGCTGCCGCGCTTGTAATGGGACCGCTGGAGAATCACGCCGTGCTCATCGTCCACAAGGTAAGCATGCGGCTCGAAGGTGTAATCGGGCGTCCGCTCCATGAACCGCTGGAAAAGCTGGCCGAACTGGTCCTTGCCCTTGTACACACCGGCAAATGAACTCTTGCCGGGGATGTGCACGACAACGTCGTCGGCGAACGCTCCCATGAAGGCGTCCATGTCTCCACTGATCTGCGCCTGGTCGGAGTCGCGAAGAAGTTTCTCGTTCGGATGCATCTCGTCCTCCTGTCGTTCTCGTGGCCCAACGCTACTCCCCGGCGCTGTCGACAGGCAAATGTACGGTCGGCTCACCAAGCGCAGTGTGTGCGCCCGGTCTTGCGAGGGTCCGGCGACATATTGCACCTGTCTGTCCGTTTGATGGCAAGCCACCACGGACAGGGTAGGGCGCCTGTGCGCAACCCATCTTTGCTTCTTCCTCGCCCGTCGCGGTAGGAGTACCAATCTGGATCGACCAAAGAAGGAGGCTCGAGATGGCTTGGCAGATAAAGGCGAAGTACTACGAGGCCTGCAACTGCGCGTACGGCTGCCCGTGCAACATGACCGGACTCCCCACACACGGCTTCTGCGAGGGCAACATCGGCTTCCACGTTCTCGCGGGGAACCGCGACGGCGTCGACCTCTCGGGCGTGAAAGTCGCAGGCTCAGTCAAGTGGCCCGGTGCGATCCACGAGGGCAACGGGAAGATGGCGGTGTTCATCGACGCCAAGGAGGAGCAGCGCGACTCGGTCGTCGCGATCCTCACCGCACAGGACCCGGGGCTCCCTTGGGAGATCCTCGCCGCGACGGTCAGTGAGATCCACGGGCCGTTCTTCGAGAAGATCCTGATCACGGACAACGACACGGATTCCCATATCAAGGTCGGCGATAAGCTCGAGGTCAAGATGGAGAGCTTCAAGAACCCGGTCTCGGGCGACAAGCACGAAGCTCACATGGTGCTGCCCTCGGGGTTCATCTTCCAGGACGGGAAGATCTGCACGACGTCGACGAACATGGTGAACGCCGACGGAGTCAGCTTCGATCACGCGGGCAACAACGCCTACTACGCAGATGTCGAGTGGTCGAGTGAGAACCGGATGGACGCCGGGACCACCGCCGGACGCTTCGCCGATTAGTACGCCGTGGCACAGCAGCGCACCACACGATGGGACGCTCGCGTCATCGTGGGCGCGCTGCTTTTCCTTTCCCTGGTCGCCTGGCTGTTCGTAATACGTACCGCCGACGGTGACATGGCGGCGGTCGGGATCCTGACGCAACCCCGGTCGCCGATGCATATGCCGATGTCGAGCGCCGGCGCCGGGATGGCACTCGGGTTCTTCATCTCGACGTGGGTCGTGATGATGATCGCCATGATGTTTCCCGCCGCCGCCCCGGTCGTGTTGCTGTTCGACCGCTGGCGCCGGACAAGAGGCCGGTCGCCGGCCGCGACGTTCGTATTCATCGGCGGCTACCTGCTGGTGTGGACCTCGGCCGGCATCCTGGCATATGCCGCGCTCATGCTCTTGCAAGATCATGTGATGAACACGAGCGCCGCCGCGCGCGTAGGGGGAGGCGTTCTGCTGGTTGCCGGGATCTATCAGTTGAGCGCGCTCAAAGCAGCATGCCTCACACAGTGCCGCTCGCCGCTGACGATCGTGATGACGAATGCGGCGCAGCTCGGCCGCGGACTGCGCGGGCCGTTCCGAGTCGGGCTCTCGCACGGCGCGTATTGCTTTGGGTGTTGCTGGGGGCTCATGGCGGTTCTACTCGCGCTGGGCATGATGCACCTGGGATGGATGGCCGCCGTCGCGGGGTTGATCCTGGTCGAGAAGGTGCTGCCGGTCGGCCCACGGTTCAGCAAGCTGGTCGGTGTGGGGTTCGCTCTCGCCGGCGTGGCGGTGCTTGCAACCGGCTCAGCGCTGCCCTTCTGACGTGCGCGCCTCTTCACGGCGTCGCGCGAGGATCGCGCTGCAGAACCCGATGTTGGAGACGGTGAACGGGATCAGGTAGTTAAATCCGACGCGGATCCATGTTGCGGCCGTAGCGTGACCGCCCGCGATGACGCTCCCCTGGTTGATCGCCGAGAGGATCGTCCCCACGATGAGTGCCGTCGGGACGCACCGCGACAGCGCAGTCCTCGAGAAAACGATGTGCAAGATCTCCCCCGAGCGCGCCAACATCCTCACCCCCCCTGATTAGGTAGGTAGATCCCGAACGGCATGTCCACTCCTCCGTCGCCGGGCACCCAGTTTCGATCAAGGCGCGGGTCGTCCTCAAACCTAGGGGTCGACATATCATCGCGCCGACGATCCCGGTGCGCATCCGGCCGGGGGAGAACCGGATTTCGCGGGAGGAAGAGCGATGGCGTCTTACACGGTGAGCACCGAGATCCACGCACCACCTGAGGTCGTGTACGACTACGTCGCAGACCTCGCTCGCCACGGCGATTGGAGCAGCGATCCGCTCGAGGTCGTCCCGGTCGCCGGCGACCTGTGGCGGTCGACGGCGCGCTCGAAGGGCAAGACGATCGACGCCGAGCTTCAGGTGCTGGAACGACACCCGCCCGAGCGCTTCGTGTTCGATGCCGTCGACCTGACGGGTCGCTGGCGTCACACCTTCACGTTCAAGCCCGTGACCGGGGGCACCCACGTGACGCGCGCGATCGACGGGTCGCTGTCGGGAAGCCAACTGTTCCTGTACTGGCTGGTAGTTCTGCCGATCAAGAAGCCGAACGCCGCGCGCGCGGTCCGGCGCCTGAAGGAGGTGGTCGAGCACTTTCTCCGCACCGGTGAGCCATGAACGAACGGCTCATCGAGTTGCCAACAACCGGTCCGGCGCGGTTGACTCGCTGGTACAGAATCTTGTACAGTCTCGGCATGGCCAAGACCGTCCCGCTCAGCGAAGCTCGAGCCCGGCTCAGCGAGCTCCTGGACGAGCTGGAACAGCGTCACGAGCACGTCGTGATCACGCGGAACGGGCGCCCCGTCGCTGTCCTCGTCCCCTCCGAGGAATACGACACCATCGAGGAGACGCTGGAGATCCTTCACGACGAGGACATTCTCGACGCGCTGAAGGAGAGCGAACGAGACGTGCGCGCCGGGCGTCTCGCCTCCTTGCGCGACGTCAGGCGTGAGCTCGGATTTGGCTGAGCTCCTCCTCACACGGCGGGCCAGGCAGGATCTCGGCGACCTCCCCGGGCGGATTCAGGAGGCAATTCTCGAGACGCTGGCGCTCATCGAGACCGATCCCGAGGAGACCGGCAAGCAACTTCGCGGGCGTCTTCGCGGACTATGGTCCTGCCGAGTCGGTCACTACCGCGTGCTCTACACCATTGAGGGCACCGCGCGCCGGCAGCGCGTCATCGTCCGCGCGATCCGCCACCGTGCCGCTGCGTACCGCCGGCGCCGCGGCCGGAAGGCGTAGCCGCTGCGCCAGAGCTTTCGATCCGAACAACCTGGGACTGGCCCAGGCCAGGCCGCGAAGGGCACCGTCTAACAACCCCGAGCCGGTGCCGGGAGTTCGCGCGGCCGCGAGGCTATCGGCCGGCCTCGAGATTCCCTATACGATTCGGGCGACCATGGCAGTACCGCTGCACGACCATCCCACGCGCACGCGCGCGATCCTGGGCCTCGTCGCTCTCCTGGCAAGCGCCTGCTCCTCGACCCCGTCGCCGAGGCCGAGCCCATCGACCAGTCCCTCACCGACGCCCGCCGCCACGGCCTCGCCTTCCGCGAGCCCCCAAGCGGCGGACCTGAGCAAGGTGCGGCTGCGCCTGGTTCGTATCGCATCCCTGGATGCTCCGCTCGCCATGGCTGTCGACCCGAGCAGCTCAGACCTCTACATCGCCGAAAAGGGAGGCCGGGTACGCGCGATCAGAGGCGGACGCGTGGACGCGAGGCCCGTTCTCGATATCCATAACGAGGTCTCTGCCGGAAACGAGCAGGGACTGCTCGGCCTGGCTATCTCCCCCGACGGCCGGTACCTCTACGTCAACTTCACCGATACCTCGGGGGACACCCATGTGCGCGAATATGCGCTAGATGGCGGCCGTGCGACCACCGGCACGGCGCGTGAGGTGCTGACCGTCGATCAGCCGTTCGCAAACCAAACGGCGGCAACCTTGTGTTCGGGCCGGACGGCCACCTCTACATCGGCCTCGGGGACGGCGGGGGCGGCGGCGACCCCCACGGTAACGCGCAATCGCTGCGCACCCTGCTCGGCAAGATGCTCCGCATCAGACCGCGGCCTTTCGGCGGCAAGCCCTACCGCATCCCTCCCGACAATCCGTTCGTCGGCCGCTCCGGCGCCCGGCCCGAGATCTGGGCGTTCGGGCTGCGCAATCCTTGGCGCTATTCGTTCGACGCCGAAACCAAAGACCTGTGGATCGGCGATGTCGGCCAGAGCGCGTGGGAAGAGATCGACTTTCAGCGCGGGTCTTCTTTGGGAGGCGAGAACTACGGCTGGGACCGCCTCGAAGGGAGCCGGCAATTCGAGGGTTCCGCACCGCCTAAACACGTCCTTCCCGTATACGAGTACGCGAACGGCGGCCAAAACTGCGCCGTGACGGGTGGGTATGTGTACCGGGGCCACGCGATACCTGCTATGCGGGGAGCGTACGTCTTCGGCGACGCCTGCGCGGGAGAGCTTCAGGCGTTCGTCTACAGCGGAGCCGTCGTTCGGCAGGCGGCGTCGTTGGTGGTCAAGGTTCCACAGCTCGCATCCTTCGGCGAGGGCGCGGATAGAGAACTCTACGCCCTGTCGCTCGCCGGCGAAGTCTTCCGTCTCACGCCGGTGAACTAATTGCCCGCCGTCGCCACGCCCGAAGGCCACGCGTTGAAGCTTGTGACTTGGAACGTCCAGGGCATGGCCCCGCGATGGCGCGCACGTCGCGGATCGATGGTTGAGGCGTTACGCCGGGCCCGGCCCGACGTCGTCGCATTGCAGGAATGCGCCTGGCGCTTCCGCCATCAGGCTTCCCAGCTCGGCGCGGCGCTCCGTATGCCCTCGGCTAGGGCCGGCACGTTAGGCGTCCTGTCCGATCTTCCCTTCAGCATGGAAGTCCGGCGGCTGCCCTCGGGAGCGCGAGGCGGCAGCAAGCGAGCGCTGCTGGTGGACACCGCGGGCCTTCGCATCGTTGTGCTCCATCTTCCGCTCTCCGGACAGGTTCGCGAGTCTCAGGCGCGAACGTTCGTCGGTTGGGCTCACGCAACAGAACAACCCATCGTGCTTTGCGGGGACTTCAACGAGCCGCCCGAAGGCCGTGCCGTGACGCTGTTGCGCGAAAACGGATTCGTCGATGCCTGGACGACCGAGGGCGGACAGACCTGGCCCCTTCCCGACTCACGGGCCCGGATCGACTTCATTCTGACACGCGGCAACGTGCGGGTGACGGCGACATCGCTCCTGGCGGCCGAGCCCCCGGCGTCGGATCATCTCGGAGTTTTGGCCGATATCCGGCTCGGCTCGAAGTGAGGAGCGAGCGATGCCGGTGCAGCGCCGGCAAGGGCACGCGGCTACCGTCAGGCCAGGGTGGTGCGAAGGAGGATGCCGTTCGCCCAGTAGGCGCCGGTCGGGCCCGAGGGAAGGAGGTCGTAGGTGGTCCCGTCTCCGGCCGGCACGATCTCGATCTTGGAGACCACGGCGCCGTCGAGGATATCGCCGTCATCGAGCGCTCCGAGCAAAGGGCCGCCGGCCGACGGATGGGCCGCAGATGCCACCAGATTCCGGCCGTCATCCAGACTCACGTGGAGAAGCAGTGCGGGAGCGCCGAGTCTCCGGACCGCCGTTCGGACAACGTTGCCGATGACACGA
Organism: Actinomycetota bacterium; assembly: GCA_046713235.1. Taxonomy (GTDB): domain Bacteria; phylum Actinomycetota; class AC-67; order AC-67; family AC-67; genus JBKKBZ01. The sequence continues at coordinate 23,897 of JBKKBZ010000042.1, forward strand.
CGACCACGTTCGTCCACCGTCCACACAAGCATCCCCGCGCGCAACGCCCTCACGTCGACCTGGCCGTCCGGTGTGTCGATCAACGTGCCCGCCGCCAGGCAGATGGGGCAGGACGCCTCGGTGCGGCGTTGATCGGTGACGCGAATGGCTCCGTTTCGCGCGATAGTCCCGGCGACCTGGAGAGCGCTGCTCTCGCTTCCCGAGCGGAGCATGAAGGCAAACCGCTCCCCGGACGCTTCGAGTCCCACGGCGGTCAGCCGCTTGTGCTCGCGATACGCGCTCAGGATCTGCTGGTCGCCGACGGCGTCCGCAAACTTCAGTCGGACAAGAATGGTCTTGACCTCGTCCCCACTGCGGTCGGCCGCGTTCCACCAGCTCCGAGCGTTCTGCCGCTCACCCTCCTCGCTTCCAACGGGGTAGAAATCGGGGTCACAAAAGAAGATCGGATCGAACCGATCGATTAGCCGGTACTTCAGCCCGGTCGCACCCAGCGCCGGGCCGGGGCTCTGGGTGTTACTCGGGGTCGGCGACGGCGACGGGTTCGTATCTGCATCACGTGTGAGGACGACCCCGGCGCCGGCACCAAGAAGAGCGATTGCCGCGGCCACAGCTAGGACGAGACGCCCGCGAGATGCCACCGGCCTTCCTTTCAGAGGTCTGACAGATCTCCGACGCTATCGCAGCCGGTACGGTTCCGCGCCCCCGAGTGACTTGCCTTCACGACGACCTCCTGAGCGGGCGGCTCGTACTAGTCTTCCACGACTCCGGAATGTTACGGCTGTAACACGAGCCCGCCGCACGCTTCGGCGAGACCCTTACGGCAGCCGGCTCGGTCAAAGAAAGGATCCTCATGGGGCGGGACACGATCAGCATCCTCGACGGCAGCACGTTTTGCGTCAGCGATCGCCGCGGCGACATCGACGCCGGGCCGGATCAGCCGCACGGTCTCTTCTACAGGGACACTCGGTTCCTGTCGCGCTGGATTCTCACGGTCGAAGGACGTCCGCTCGAGGTGCTCTCGACCGACGACACGGACTATTTCTCCGCGCAGTTCTTTCTCTGCCCACCGACGGGCACGATCCACAAGAACCCGGTCTTGTCGGTCATACGCCAGCGCAGCGTAGGCGACGGATTGCACGAGGACATCCTCGTGCTCAATCACGGAGGGAAACCACTTGAGGTGGTGTTGCAACTCGCCGCCGACTCGGACTTCGCGGACCTCTTCGAGGTGAAGGATGCTCTGAACAAGAAGGGCGAGACCTACCGCGACGTGCGCGACGGCGGCTTGATTCTCGGATACCGGCGTGAAGACTTCGTCCGCGAGACGCTCATCACGTCGAGCGCCACCACCACGTTTCGCGAGGAAGGATTCATCTTTCGGCTCACCATTCCCCCGCACGACCAATGGACGACCTGCTTGGACGTCGTCCCACGAGACGGCACCGACCTTCGCCCCAAGCATGGACACGGATCGCTGCACGACCCTGTACCGAACATGAAGGCCGGACTGAAGGAATGGATGGAGTCGGCGCCGGCGCTCGAGTCCAGCTGGGACAAGCTCGGTCACGTCTACCGGCGAAGCCTCGTCGACCTGGCGGCGCTCCGCTTCTACCCCGACGGGCAGCAGGAGGATTCCCTCCCCGCTGCCGGACTCCCGTGGTTCATGGCGCTTTTCGGCCGTGACAGCCTCATCACGAGCTATCAGGCGCTGCCGTTCGCTTCCGAGCTCGCCGAAACGACGCTCCGGGTTCTCGCCTCGCTGCAGGGCAAGAAGGTCGACGACTTCCGCGACGAGGAGCCGGGCCGGATCTTGCACGAACTCCGTGTCGGCGAGCTGACGCATTTCGGAGAGCGGCCGCATTCACCCTATTACGGCACCTCCGACGCCACGCCAATGTGGCTTGTCCTTTTGGACGAGACCGAGCGCTGGACGGGCAACGCCGATCTCATCCGCGAGCTGGAACCCAACGCGCGGGCCGCGCTTCGCTGGATCGACGAATACGGTGACCGGGACGGCGATGGGTACGTGGAGTATCTCCGGCGCAACGAACAGACCGGACTGGAGAACATGTGCTGGAAGGACTCCTGGAACTCGATTCTGTTCGCCGACGGGACGCCGGCAAGCCTTCCCCGGGCGACCTGTGAAATCCAGGCGCTCGTATTCGACGGCAAGCGCCGGACGGCGCGCCTGGCCCGCGAGTTCTGGAACGACCCCGCCCTGGCAGATCGCCTCGAAGTCGAAGCCGCGGATCTCAAGCAGCGCTTCAACCGTGACTTCTGGATTGCCGAGCGCGAGTTCTTCGCCCTGGCGCTCGACGGCGACAAGCGCAAGGTCGACAGTCTCACTTCGAACATCGGGCACCTGCTGTGGAGTGGCATCGTCGACGACGACAAAGCCCCCGCGGTCGTGCGCCATTTGATGAGCGAGGCGATGTTCTCCGGCTGGGGTATTCGTACGATGGCCGAGGGGGAAGCCGGGTACAACCCGATCGAGTACCACAACGGTACGGTATGGCCACACGACAACTCGCTGATCGCCCTCGGTCTTCGGCGGTACGGATACGTCGAGGAGGCAACAACGATCGCCGTTGCCTTGCTCGAAGCGGCAGCGTACTTCGACTGGAGACTGCCGGAGGTCTTCGCGGGTTATCCCCGGACCCTGACCGCGTTCCCGGTCGAGTACCCGACGGCCTCGAGCCCGCAGGCGTGGGCTGCCGGAACTCCGCTCCTGCTGTTGCGGGTGCTCCTCGGTCTCGAGCCCGACGGCGAGCGCCTAGGGGTGTCGCCCCACCTGCCACCGCTAATATCAGAACTCGCGCTGCGCCGGATTCCGGGACGGTGGGGCCACGCCGACGCCTCGTCATCGCGCGGGGAGGGCTGAGATGGCTACCTACATCGACGTCTCGCTCGGCATCGACCGGGATCTACTCACCTGGCCCGGCGACCCGGGCATAGTCATCACGCGGACGGCGCAACTCGAGCGAGGGGACTCGGCCAACGTCTCCGAGCTGCGTATGGGATCCCATACCGGAACCCACGTCGATCCACCTCTTCATTTCATCGACGGCGGGCCGGGCGTCGACCTGCTATCCCCCGACGCGCTGATCGGTGAGGCGGTGGTTGTCGACCTTCGCGGATTCGAGGGCGCCATAGGAGCCGAGGAGCTGGAGCGGGTGGCTCTGGGGCATGCTCGCCGAGTGTTGCTCAAGACCGACAACTCCGAGATCTGGAGGACGAAGCGCCCCACATTTCCCGAGCGTTACGTGAGTCTGTCTCCGAAGGGTGCCGCCTGGCTCGTCGAGCGTGAGGTCGTCCTCGTTGGAATCGATTTTCTGTCGATAGAAAAGGCTCACACTCCGGGACATCCCACTCACCGCGCGCTGCTCGAGGCCGGCGTCGTCATACTGGAGGGTCTCGATCTGTCGAATGTCGAGCCGGGGACCTACGAGCTTCTCTGCCTTCCGCTGAAGATCCTGGGTGGCGACGGAGCCCCGGCGCGCGCCATGCTAATCACTCGATGACCAGATCGGAGAGGAGACTGATGATGATGGGCAAGCCCGAGAGTGGAGAGCGCGAGGTGGCGAAGACGGATGCGGAATGGCGAGCAGAGCTGACCCCGCTCGAGTACGACGTGATGCGCCGCAAGGGGACCGAGCGGGCGTTCACCGGCGAGTACTGGGATGTTCACGACGACGGCATCTACCGGTGCCGGGCCTGCGGCGCGGAGCTGTTCCGCTCGGACGCTAAGTTCGACTCCGGTACGGGGTGGCCGAGCTTTACCGAGCCGGCGATCGTCGAGAACATCGAGACAGAGACCGACAGGAGCCTTTTCATGGTTCGCAACGAAGTGATGTGCCGCCGTTGCGGAGCGCACCTCGGTCATGTCTTCCCCGACGGTCCCGGACCGGACGGCACGCGCTATTGCATCAACTCGGCATCTTTGCGCCTGGAACCGGAGACCGACCGACCAACCGGATCCTAGCCGGCCGAGTAGGTCTCCCATCACCTACAGAACACCAGGGGTCGGCCGGCGGTTGCAGTCGTGCGACTCTAGCGAAGGCTCACAGCGCGAGGGGCCGCACGGGAGCCAGGATCGCCTGGGGATCTTCGCGCCAACTTTCCGGCTGGACATCGATGTAAAGCTCGATCTCGTTTCCGTCCGGATCCTCGATGTAGAGACTGTGCGTTACCCCGTGATCGGCGGTCCCTGAGACCGTGCCGCCGGCGTCCAGCAATTCCTGCAGGGCATTCCGTAGCTCGTCGTCCGTCTCTCCGATCTTCAAGCCGAAGTGATACAAACCGATTCGCCTGCCCGCGGGAAGAGGAGCGGCGTCCGGTCCGACCTCGAGCAGCAACAGCTCGTGGTGCGTACGTCCCGAGGAGAACATCGCCCCCTGCCGTCCGAGCTGCGCCACCTCCTTCCAGCCCAGGACGTCACGATAGAAAACCCGCGATCGCTCGAGATCTCGAACATACAGCACGATGTGTCCCAGCTCCTTCACCTGCATTCGGGCCTCCTCTGTGAATCTCAACGCGCTTCGCCTAAACGACAGCGTCAGCTACAAACCGCTCGTGTCTCCCCTCAACAAGATCGCAAGCTCGCTTGCTTCCTTGACAACGTCTCCGGCCGGCGCCTTGGCATCGATCAGTTCTTGCAGGCGTCGGTACTTCTCTTCGATTCGGCGGACGGAGACCGCGTTGATCAGCTCCAGCGCCGGCTTGGCCTCGAGAAAGCGGCTTCTGCTCCGGGCAAGAGCGCCTCGGGCGCCGCGGTATTCGACTTCGGCCACCACCCTTCCGTTGCGCACCGACTCCCGATACTCCACAACCAGGACGTCGAGCACCCCGCTTGCCGCAATCAGGTCGGCGCGAACCTCCTCGAACACTTCTCCAAGTTCCGGATCGCGACCGAACGTCAGGGCTCCCAAGACGATGCCGGCGAGAAGGCTCGCCACGCCGACGAAGGCGGCTAAACGCCGGCGCGGCCGAGGGGGACGATAGATAGCCACTCTTAGGAGCGGGAGAATATCGCGACGACTGTTTCCTCTTCGGCGAGCGTACACTCCGCGACCGCCGCTTCGAGCGCCTTCCGAGGTGATGACAATGCACTGAGATCGACGACGCGAGAGCCGCGCACGAGACGCACCGCCGGCGCGATGGCGATCGGACCAAGATGGCGGACCATCGACTCCAGCCTAGTCGGCAGGGAGTCCGCAAGCTCGGCACCGGACCCCACCATGAGCATGGCTTCACCAGACGCCGAAACTCCGCCGCGCGGATCGAGGACGACGTAGGACCGCCACTCTCCGGAGCCGGTCGCGAAGACACCGAAGGCTCGGGTTCGAGCAACCATCGATACCCCGGATCCCAAGATCTCCTCGGCCCGCCGAGACAAGGCCGGCTCATCAAGAACGGCGCCGCCGCCCCCGGTGTCCGCATCCAGCGCGATCGATCCAGTGGCCACAGCCCGAATCGCCGCACGTTCCGGGATCGTCTCCGTCTCCACCTGAATGCCGGCCGGATCCGCCCCGGCCGCGATAGCTGCGTCCTCGGCGTCCTCGACAATGCGCGCAACCGCGTGCGGTCCGCTTCGTCCAAGACCGCGCTCGATCTCCACGCGAACCAGGGACAGCGCATCTCCGATCGATGAGATGACGTCGGCATCGGGAGCCAGACGCCACGGGAGGCCGAGCGCGTCGCCGAGCATCGGCACAAGCGCCCCCGCACCGCCCCCAACTCCGACGATCGTCGGGTGCGCCAGTTGATTCTCCGCGCTCGCCTCGGCCACGAGCGGAGCGACTCCGGCTACTGCAGCACGCATTGCTCCACGCGCCAGATCTCGCCAGTCCCGCCCGAGCCATCGCCCAAGAGCCTCGAACCCGAGGCGTGCCGCGTCCGGATTCCCTCGCGCATGCGCGTCTGCGGCCACCACGCCCAGAGCGTTCGCGGCACACGTGAGCGTGAACGCGAACCGGCGCCCCGACGGGTGCTCGAGGATGACGTGATCGGGAACGTCGCCGGCTCGGGGAGACACCAGTCGTGGCTCGCAGCGGACGATGTCGCCCGGATCGGAAAACGAAACGTAGGGAAGTCCGGCAATGTGAGCGGACCTGGGGCCGAGCGCCTCGATGCGCGAGCGCCCGAACCGACGGGACACCCTCAGCATGCTTCCCCCTGCAACTCCGGCAACGCGAACATCGAGGCTTCGAACGCATGTGACATGCTCGAGCACCCGAACGTAGGACAGAACCGGCCGTCCCCCGGCGATGGCGCTGACGTTCGTGCTCGTGCCGCCGACCTCGACGACGATCCCTTCATGAATCCGCAGATGGTGGAGCGCACCCGCAACCGAGGCGGCCGGCCCGCTGAACGCCGTTAGCAGCGGACGGCGGCGCATCGTTCCGATCTCCGCCGCGCCCCCGTCTCCTCGCATGACCAGCAGGTGCGCGCCGCCGGCATGCTTGTCCGCCGCATGCCCGACGACCTCAGCGGTTCGCATCGCCGTCGGAAGAATGCTCGCGTTCAACGCAGCCGTCACGGTGCGCAATTCAAGACCGTACAGACCCGACAACTCGTGTCCGGCACACGCGGGGATCCCGATCTCCGCAGCAATCTCCAGGGCAAGCCTCTCGGCAGCGGCATCCTCGACGCCGAATGCCTCGGATACGCACAACGTTTCGGCTCCAGATTCCATCAGCCCCCGAATCGCCGTGGCGACCGCTCGGCGGTCGAGTTCATCCGTAGCGTCGAGAAACGCGTGGCGCGTGCGCAACAACCGCCCCGGCGCAAGCCGAATCTCGCCGACTTCGGTGCGCTTTCTCGCTCGCTTCAAGTCCGGCCGGCGACCGATGCCGAGAACGCCGACGACCGGAACATCACCTTCGAGCAACGCGTTGACGGCCTGGGTCGTCGAGTGCGCAACGAGGAGAATCGGTCCGAGACCGAGCCGCGAGACATCGGTGGATACCGCCTCCAGGGCGACGATGACTCCCTCGGCCACACCCAAGGGGGCGGTGTGAGTCGTAGAAATGACCGAACGCGCAACGACCTTGCCCGTAATCGCGTCGCAGGCTACAGCCTTGGTGAAAGTCCCTCCGACGTCTACCCCGACGCGAACAGCCATGATGTGCCCCCCTCAGGGCTCGGCTCGCGCATGGTCGCGGATCTCTCCCCCCGGAGTATGGCGCCGCTCGCGGCGGGGGAGCACGATGAACATCCACGACGCTCCGGCCGCGTACACCGTGGCCAATACCGCTTGGGCGAGGATCGTCTCCCGTGTCGGGTGCCAGCCGGTCAGCTCCGCGAGAAAAATCGGCAGCCGCGGCACGCCTCGCAGGAACGTCACCGGCGCGACGGCCGCCTCCTGCAATGCTCGAACGGCATTACCGACGAATGCCACGGACAGCGTCATGATCAAGGCCACGGCGATGCCGAGAAACGTCCGCACCGGAATCCGCTTCCCCGCGCGAAAGATGACGAATCCGATCGCAACCAGCGCCGCGGCGCCCACCCCAGTACCGAGCCAGATCCACTCCTCGAGACCTTCGGCAAACGACAACAGGGCCTGATAGAACAGCGTCGTCTCAAAGCCCTCCCGATACACGGCCGTGAAACCGACCCCGGCGAGGGCAAGGCTCGACCCAGTGGCGGTGGCCGCCCACACCTTCGCTTTCAGAAACTCCATCCAGCGCCGCTGTTCCAGCCGTGCGACGAGCCAGAAGGACACGTAAAACAAGACGGCGACGGCCAGGATCGTTGCTCCCGCCTCGATCAATTCGCGTTGCAGGGGTGCGAGGTGCACGAAGGCTGTGGCGGCGATGAACGTCAGCACCGTCGCCACCAAGGCAGCCGCTACGCCCTTCAAGACCGCGCCGCGATATGCCACGTTGCGACTCGCTTCGAGAAAGCCGAGCACTGCGGCCACGACGAGGACGGCCTCGAGCCCCTCGCGGAAGATGATCGTGAATGCATAGACGGCAGCAATCGCCGGAGCACCGAGACCGGGATCCGACAAAGCGCGTTCCACGTCATCCAGACCCCGGCGAATCTCGATCACCTCGTCCTCGATCATCCCCCGGTTCGCGCGCGCCTTGATCAAGTTCCGAAGCTCGGCGAAATCCTCTTCGACTGCGAGCGTGAGACCCTCGTCCCGAACACGTAGAGGAATTTCCACCACCTCGAAGTGGTCGAGATACGCATTGCGTGCGGCGGTGAAGGCGGCGTCTGCCCTTCCGGCCTCGTACAGCACAAGAGCCCGGGCGATCAGCTCCCGGGAACGATCGATCTCTGCAATTGCTTCTTGCCGGGTAACTTGCGCAGCCGCCGGCCCGGCGCCCAGCACGACAAGGCCGGCTCCCAGGACGGTGGCGAGAAGAAAGCGTCGAATCACGACTTCTTCAGCGCGTCGAGGGCCTCGCCGAGCAAGGTCTTGGCTCGATCGACTATCGAGCGAATCTCCGCCGCCGACGCTCCTGCCTTGATCCGTGCTCGCAACTGCGATCCCAGGATCGGCTCGAGCGCGGTGTTCACGTCCTTGGCAACCTTGATGACGTCGGCCTCGATGATTTCGTAGTTCTCCAGGTACGCCTCCGCCGCGAGCTCGGCCGCCTCGTCTTTCTTCCCCTCTTCGTATTTCGTGACGATCCGATCGAGCAACTCCTCGATCCTCTCCACAACCTCAGTCGGTTTCTCTGCGCGAGCAACAACGGCATCAAGAGTCTCCGCAAGCTCCGCACCTATCAGAGCCGCTGCGTTCTCCACTTCGTCGATCCCGACGAGCTTGGCCGGTGGAACCGGCCCGGGCAATGCGGCCGTCAGCCGGCCGAAGCCCTCCTTAATCTCATCTGCTTCCTTGGCTCCGGCTGCCTTCACAGCGCGCTCGATCTCGCCGTACATCTCTTCGGCTACGCGAACGAAACCGTAGGCATCCTGATACTCGATCAGCTCTGCGACCTTGCCGCCCTGCACGGCTTCCTCGTACTCGTGCGCGGCCGACGAAACCAGGCCGGCCACAACGGAGCCGCGATACGCATCGCTCGTGCGCAGCGTGCCGAAAAGGGCCGCCTCGGCTTTCACAACGGCGCCGCGCGCCGAATCGATCGCGCTCGAAACCTCATCAGGCGATCTCTTCGACCGGATCGCCGAGAGAACAGCCTCGAGATCCTGTTTCAGCAATTCGGCCACCGAGGCATCGCGCCCGGCGATCTCCCTTTCGATAGCCGGGAAGATCTCGACGTTCGGGTGTCCGGCATGCGTGAGCGCGTTGTCATCTCCCGCTCGGTGCAACTCGAGCGCGACGATGTGGTGACCCCGGATTTGGGCAAGCGACACGCCGAGTGTGACCTGCTCGCCGGTCGGGCCTTGTCTCCTCGGGGTAGAGGGCCCATCGTCCCCGCAGGCAACCCCCAGCACGACCAGAAGCGTGGCGCCGAGAATCCTCGGAGAAAGCGTGCTTCGCATTCCTCGATCACCCCTATTTTCCTGTGGTTAGGCTACCCGAACTAAGTTTGTTAAGGCACCTATACTAACCTAAACGAGGAGAGTCAAATTCGCCGAACCTGGGAGGTACCGACGCCCGTCTACACTCCCCACGACATGTCGCGCCGGTCCTCGCAGCGAACCTCCCCGTGGGAGACCCACCGCGCCGAGCACTACCTGGCAGCACTCTACGAGCTGGAGGAGGAAGGCTTACGGCCCACGCAGGCCCGGGTGGCCAGGCGCCTCGGGATCGGCAGGGCGGCGGTCTCCGAGCAGGTCGCCAAGCTCGCCGGGCAGGGGCTGGTCGCGATCGAAGACCGGCGGCCGGTCCTCGCCACCCGGGGCCGGGCCATAGGCGAGCAGGTCATTCGTCGTCACCGGCTGGCAGAGCGCTTTCTCGCCGACGTCATGGGCATTGCATGGCATCTCGTTCGCCTCGAGGCCAGAACGTTTCAAGAGGGGATCACAGAAAGCATCGACAGGGCCATCGTGGAACTCTTGGGCGATCCGAGGACATGCCCGCACGGCAACCCGATCCCTGGGGCCGGACGCCCGCCGCAGGAGGACCTCGCAGCGCTGAGCGTCCTCCCGGTCGGCGCGCACGCGGAGCTCGTGCGGATAACGTCCGATGCCGAGCTCGACGAGTCTGTCCTTGTCTATCTCTCCGATCACGCCCTTGTGCCGGGACGACGGGTCGAGATCGTCGGACGGTCTCCCGACGGAACGATGACCGTACGTGGCGCCGAGCGACGTGCATCGCTCGGCCTCCAAGTCACCGACAACCTCTGGGCGCGGGTTCTTCCCTCGGACCCGCCTGGGACCTAGGATTCGTCACAGCGATGCAGCGCCGTCAGAAAACGGGCATTCGCGACTAAGTTTCGCCGCAGGGAGAGAAGGCGCCTCAAGGAAGGGGACCATCGGGCCGACTGATCCCTTGTTGGAGATTTGTCCCGACTCGCAGGAGAGGAGACTGTAGGTGAAGGGAATCGTGTTCAACCTCCTCGAGCAGACCGTCACCGAAGCTCACGGTGAACAGACCTGGGATGCTCTCCTCGACAAAGCAGGACTGAGCGGTTCGTATGCCTCGGTGGGGAGCTATCCCGACGAGCAGCTCGGCGCACTCGTCCAGGCGGCGGCGGACGCGCTCGGTCGGCGCCCCGACGATCTCGTTCGATGGTTTGGTCGCGCGGCCTTGCCGTTGCTCTACGAAAGGTATCCCGACTTCTTCGCCGTCCACACCACCACGCGAGAGTTCCTGCTGACGTTGAACGAGGTGATCCATCCGGAAGTTCGGAAGTTGTTTCCCGGCGCCTACGCGCCGTCGTTCGAGTTCGACACATCGGAGATCGACGCACTCACCCTTCGCTATTACTCGCACCGCAATCTCTGCTCGTTTGCGGAAGGACTCATCGAAGGCGCCGCCGATCACTTCGGCGAGGAAGCCGCCATCGAGCAAATTTCCTGCGCAAAACGCGGTGACGAGCGCTGCGCGATCCATGTAAAGCTCTCCAGGTCCTGAGGTCGGCGTGCAGCCGCCGGAATTTGCCGACACAGCCGCTCTCCAACGCCGTCTCGAGCGCGAACGCCGGGCACGGCGGGAGGCCGAGGCGATCGCCGAACGGGTGACCGGGGAGCTCTACGCCTCGAAGGGCGCGCTTCAGACGGCGAACGCCGAACTGGAGGGACTCAACCAATCCCTCAGAGAGTTCGTCGCGATCGCCTCTCACGATCTCCGGGGCCCGCTGACCTCCATTCTCGGCTTGTCCCGAACGATGACGGCACGGTGGAAGGATCTGGCCGACGACAAGCGCATCGAGCTGCTTAACATCATCGAGCGCCAGGCGGACCATATGGCCCGCATGGTCGAGGATCTCCTGACGGTCTCCCGGATCGATGCCGGGCAGATAGACCCACACGCGGAGGCCGTGAAGTTGCGGGAAGCCGTCGAGTCCTTGATCGGCGAGAACCGCTATCGCCAGGATCAGATTCGGGTCGAGGTCGGGGAAGGGTGGGTATTCGTCGACCCGCACCACCTCCAGCGGATCCTTTCCAACTTCCTCAACAACGCGCTGAAGCACGGTCTTCCCCCGGTGGGGATCGAAGAGACCGCATCCGGGCCCTGGGCGGAGGTACGTATCCGCGATCACGGGGACGGCGTCCCCCCGGAGTTCGTCCCCCGGCTCTTCGGCAGGTTTGCCCGGGGGGACAACGCGCGCACTCAGGGCGGAACGGGCCTGGGTCTTTCCATAGTGCAAGGTCTGGCTCAGGCAAATGGAGGCGAGACCTGGTACGAGACCAACGAGCCGCGCGGTTCCTGCTTCGTCGTGAAGTTGCCTCGCTCCGACGGCTGAGGCCGGAGCTCACCGGAGACCGAGACTTTCGGCTGCATCTCGTGCAAAGATGAGTCGAGCCATCGCCGACAAGGAGGCCCTCGATGAGTGAACGGCTCATATTCAATTGCACACACGGCAAGGAAAACGCCGAGCGCGCAACATTGCCTTTCGTCGCCGCAAATGTCGCGGCCGCCTCCGGTCGGCAGGCCGCGGTCGTATGCACGATCGACGCCGTGTGGCTCGGAACCAAGGGTGGAACCGACGGGATCAACGCAGACGGCCTGCCACCTCTGGCGACGCTGTACGAAGAGTTGATATCCGCAGGAGGCGAGGTATGGCTGTGTAGCGCGTGCACGAAGCCTCGCGGAATCGCCGAGGAGGACGTGGCCGGCGGGGCACGAATTGTCGGAGCCGCCTACGTAGTCGAGGAGATCGTCAACGGAGCCAAGGCGATCTCCTTCGCCTAGGCCACCCGCTTGGACCGCAATCGCGAGGACGGTGACATGACGAACGGGCAGATCGACTGGATAGAGATCCCCGCACACGACCTCGACGTGCTTCCGGACTTCTACGGAGCGGTGTTCGGGTGGAAGATCCAGCGTGACGAGAATTTTCCTGGGTTCGTCATCTACACCGACACGTCGGGGAACGTGGGCGGTGGTTTCTACAAGGAGATCAAGCCTGCGCGTGAAGGTGGCCTGATGGTGTACATCACCGTCGAGGACATCGAGCAGACGCTCTCGAAGATCGAGACGAGCGGTGGCGCGACGCTCAAGACCAAGACGCTCATCACCGAGCAGATCGGATGGTGGGCCTCTTTCCGGGATCCCGCGGGAAACGAAATACGCCTCTACCAGCGCACCTCACAGTAAGGCGACCCTCCGGCGATCGAATCAAGCCGGAAGGCGATTAAAAAAACGGTTCCGAACGCCCCGTGCAAGAGGAGATACTGCGCCGCTCCGAAACCGCAGCCTCCCTCGAGGCGAATGTCGGAGCGCTCCCGGCGTCGGTGGTTGGTCCCCGAACGGCCCGACCGCGGAGATGTTTACCTAGCCTCGCCTCGGGGAATCGTTATCCACACTTCCGCGTTTACCCAGGAAGAGGAGGCCAACATGGCACATGCGCATCATGATTCAGGAACGACCGTCGTGACGGACCGCGAGGGCATGTCAGGCGTCGTCATGGGCATCCTTGCAGCGGTTCTCGTTGTCTTTCTGATCTGGCTGTTCGCTTTCAGCGGCGTCGTTTTCGATCGCGGTAGTGGCGGCCAGGGTGGAACGACGAACATCGAGCAAAACGTTGAGGGCGACAGCGGCGGCACCGGGACCACGGAAAGCACCTCGCCGGCGCCCACCTCGAGTTGATGTAGAACCGTTAACCCCAAGCTGGGCCAGTCGCCTGGCGGAGGTCATCTCCTCCCGGTGTCTGGCCCGCCAAGCTTTCGACGCTTTCTCGACGAGGAGGACACGATGCCTGGAGTCGGAATAGGAGTCTTCCTGCTTGCAGTCGGCGCGATCTTGAAGTTCGCCGTCACGGCCGAGGCTGAGGGGCTCAACCTCAACGCGGTTGGGGTCATCCTCATGATAGTCGGCGGGTTGGCCGTTCTCCTGTCGATGTTGTTCTGGTCGACACTGTTCGGCTCCAGACAGGAAACCATCGTGAGCGATGATCATCACGGGGCCGGGCACCTTCATTAGCATCGTGATGCAGTTGAGTCCGGCTGAAGGGGCAGCCGCCTCGAGAATCTCATTCAGGTAGCGCGGGGCTCCGCGCCAGACGGCTACGAGGGTGTCCTGCACGACCTCCTCCACGAGTCCAGGGTCCGCGCATCGCCGGGAGAGCCGGAGCGTCAGCCACGGCGCGTGCCGGGCGAACAGCTCCGCGAGGGCCACCCGGTCCCCATCCGTCACGGCGGCGCAGGCGGTCCTCGTCGCTCCGCCCCGCTCCCGGCATCGCGCTCACACCCCTTTGTCGTAGTGAGCCGACGATACGGTTCACGGGGGAGGGAGGAAATGCGCGGAGATGAGCGATCCTTCGCAGGCTGAAGGAATCGGGGGCGGTCGGGGCGAATAGGTCAAACAGACCTCGGCCGTCTTCACAAAGGGGGACTTCATGCGGCGCCCGATCACCCTCGCCACAGTCGCGTTCGTTCTCGCCGTCTCGCCCTTGACGCCGTCGAGCGGGGCCGCCCCGCGAGGGCCGGAACGCCTGAAGGATCAAGGGCTCCAAACCCCAGACGAGCTGGAGGCCGCGACGCGCGCGGTTCGAGCATTGCTCTCCAACCCCGATGTCGACGACGACGGCCTTCGCGACATCGAGATGGTGGTGACGGCCGCCGGCAAGTCCTATTGGGTCATCGGGGACCGCGACCTCTCTTCACCATGCCGGCCAACTCTCTTCGACGAGTCCACCTTCGGCGGGTGCGATGCAGTGCGCTTTCAGCGTTTCGCGGCGACCGGAGCAGCGGAGATCTATTCGCCGACGATAGTTGCCGGGATCAATCCGCTCGGAGATCAGAGCCCGGCGACACGGGCGCTGCTGAGCACGATTCCAAAGGAGTTTGCCGCCGCCGACCGTACGGTCGGTAGCGGCGGGGCTCTCGGCTGCACGCTCGCGAGCGATCCCGATTGCCGGTCGCTCGACCTGCAGGGGGTCACCTATCCGTTCGCCTACGAACGTCTGTCGGCCCTGTTCGACACCCCGCGCGCACCCGATCTGGTCGTGCTCGGAACACCGGGAGGTCCCGACGGGCCCAAGGGGGGACACGGGCATCTTTCGGTCGTGCAATCCCGCTCTACTTTTCTGATCTCCGGACGAGGAGCGCGCCGTGCGCCGATGACTCCGTCGGACGAGCTTGCGCTCGAGCTGAAGCACACCGACATCGCTGCAACGATCGCCCGTGCAATCGGGCTGAAGTCCTTCGGACCTGGCGCAGTGCGCTTGAACGGGGTTTCCGACCCAACCGCGTTGCTGGAGCGACAAGATGGGCGGGTTCTCAACGACTTGCTCGAGCCGGAGTTCAACACCTTCGTCATCGTGCTGGACGGTCTCGAGCCGGAATTGATCTCGCCGGTGATCACCCCGAATATCTGGGCGCTTACCCACGGCGGGGCGAGCGCAACGACCTACACACGGGCAACGGCATCGATGACCTCCGAGACCAACGCCAACCACGTGGGAATGATGACCGGCCTTCCCGGAGCACTGCACGGCATCGTCGCCAACAACTTTTTCAACCGAGCAACCAACGCACGTCAGCCGATGGAACGGCCCAGCTTGATCCTGGCCGACACGCTATTCGATGCCATCGAGCGTCAAAAGCCGTGGCTCCGCACGGCCGCCGTCATGGGTAAGGAGAAGCTGCGCTTGCTCTTCGACTGCACGGCGGCCTCGTCGGGCGACTGCGAACCCTCGGCGGCAAACCCTGAAGGCGCGCTCGTGTCGCATGTGCGTCCCGATTTCCTCATCGGCGCATCAACGAACCCTCAGGGCATCATCACGGACCCTCACCACCATGCCCCGGCCGAACCCGCAAGCGGGTCCGGAATCACCCTCGACCATGCCATCATGGACCAGCTCATCGAGCTGCATCGCACCGAGGATCCGGATTTCACCCTCGTCAACCTTGGACAGATTGACGCCCTGCAGCATGCCGGCGGTGCGAAAGGGCCACTCGGACTCACGGCCGTGACCAACGCCGACGTGCAAATCGGCAGGCTGATCGAATCCCTCAAGACTGCCGGCAAGTGGCAACACTCCATCGTGATCCTTACCGCGGATCACTCGTTCTCGGATCTGGATGGAGTGGGCGACGCTGCAGGCAACGACGACGTCCGCGCGTCGAACCCAATCGCAGGGCACGCGACCGGGAGCCGGGTCGTCCTCACCGAAAGCTTCACCGACCCCGGCATCGCCGAAATGGTGGCGCACGGCGGAAGTGCGTCGATCTATCTCGACGACCCGTCGGATGCAGCGCTTGCGTCGAGCCTCGCCGCCCGGGCCCGTCAGATGACCGATGCTCTCGGACGGAAGTCTGTTGCGGCGGCGTATTGCCGGCTCGCGAGCGACGGGTGTCCGAAAATCCCGGCCGCCTGGGGCCTCGACACCGCTCGGATCGGCGAGGTCTTGCTGACCGCGGACGACGAGCATGTGTTCCTGCGGACGAGAGCTGAGGCGTCGGGGGCGCTGAGTGGACACCACGGGGGCCCGACCAGCCTGCCCGTCCCGCTCATCGTTGCGTCCGGTGGCTCCTACGTGCGGTCGCGGGTCGTCGGCGGACCCGTCACGTCGCGCGACATCGCCCCCACTGTGGGGTGGATCTACGGGATCACGGGGCCCGACGGCCTCCCGTTCCCCGGCGCCAACCCGTGGAGCAAACGGCTGGCCGGCGCATTCTCGAAGAACCCGTTCCAAGCGCAGGCGCAAGGCGACCTCACCGAACCGCTTGCGAAGCGGGTCCTCCTCGTGACCTTCGATGCGAACAATTCGAACGACGTGCACTGCCTCCTTGCTCAGTACGACGGACCGGCCGCTGTCGACGAGTTCTGCGGTCCGACTAGCACGGCCTTCAATCCGGCCCTCTACCCGGTTCCCACGATCAAATGGCTGCGCGACCGCGGCACGCTGACCCGCTACGGCAGCATCGCCTCGTTCCCCACGGTGACGTTCCCGAACCACAACGTCGTCGGGAGCGGAGTGCATCCCGCGCATCACGACGTGCCGGGAAACCGGTTCTACGAGCGGGAGCAACAACGCATGGAGCGGCCGATCGATCCCACTAACACGCAGAACCCAGTGTACTTCTGGTCGGAAAGTCTCTACGGACCCGGCTTCGAAACCCTGCACGAAGCAACCCACCGCTCGTTCGGCGACTGGATGGGTCCGTCGAACGCAGACGCCACGCAGGCGGGCGGCGCGTACACGGCGTCAGTGAACGAGCCGACCGTCCGCGGAGCAGACTTCGCATCCATCGAACCTTTGGAGCGAACGACCGGCGAGCCCGCATTCGCCGTGAACTGGGCGCGTGCGGACGAGCTTGCCGCCGACACGACGCAATCCTGCGCTCAGCGCGAGGAAGGGTATTTCGAGGAGAGCGCTCTCGATCACATCGGCCAGGGGCAGGCGCGAAGCCTCTTCCAGGATCCCGGCCACCCACCGCCGGCATTCACCATGCTGAACTTCACACTCACCGACGGCGCTGCCCACACGTTCGGACCCCACACCGCCTGCGCCTTTTCCTCCTACCGCGATTCGGCGCAACGGCTCGGCCGCGTTCTCGAGGGGATGCGCGAGGCCGGAACCCTTGGCGAAACCTTGATCGTTCTCACCGGAGACCACGGCCAGGAGAACCAGCGCCCGCTTGCCGGAGGCGGCGGGCTAAACGTCGCGATCAACCAAGGACTCGCGGGGAGCGGGGTCAACTTCGAGCTGGCCGACTCGTTCATGTACCTGCGAACGATGAAGGTCACCGCGAGCCCCGGATCGCTCGCTCCCGGGACGACGCAAGACCTCCGATTCACCGTCCGCGACCAGGACACCGGGGAGACCGTCCCGACGGCCAGAGTCACCGTGCGCGACGCCGGCAGCGGAACAGTCCTTGCGGAAGGGGAGACCCCGCCCGATCAAAGTCCACCACGCCGGAAAACCGTCGAGATCCCCAGACGCATCTCCGACTACGGCAACGCCGTCCAGAAGGCGGTCACTGGTGAGCAACCAGCCGGGGATCTTCCCACCGTGACCAACCCCCTCTACGTGCCGTCGTCGGGCAAGGTCGCCCTGAGGATCGCGGTACCCGCCGGCGGGATCGATGTTTCGGTGACCAAGCAAGGATTCTCCGACCGCACGTTTGCTCTTACGTCCCTGCATACCCTCACCGCTCCAGGGAGCCGCGGGGCGGCCGACTCGGGTACTGCATTCGACCGGGTCGAGATTGGACGGAGGTCCGGCAGCTCGGCATTCCCGCCGGCTGCAATCGCCCTCCTTGCCGTAATTTTCGGAGCTCGGCGAAGCATCGCCGGAGCGCGACGTAAACTCGGCCGGCCGCCTCCGCCCGGGATGGCGCCGTAGCGCAGTGATCGGAGGCCGTCGCCGGCAGGCCTGCCCGAATGGACACGGTCGGAAGGGCGCAGCGACATGCCCGGACGGCCGATGTGAGAACGACTCCCCCCGCGCTACGGTCATAGACAGGGCCAAGTTTCGAGGGGGATCCCATGCGCCGGACCGCGTTGCTCGCCGCACCGATCGCAGTTCTTCTTCCGCTTCAAGTCGTCGCCGTTGAGCGTGTGTCGACGCCATCGCACCGCATCGAGGCCCAGGACTCGCCTGCCCCCCTCGCCGCACGGCCGGCGCTTGCGCGGGCCGTGCGGCTACCGAAGCCGGTTCCGGCAGTCAATCCCGATCCACACACCCGAAGCGGCAACCTCATCGAAATCTCGATAAAGACGCAGACGCTGACGGCCTGGCACGAGGGCAGCGTCGTCATGCGGTTCCTGATCTCCACCGGACAGTCGGGATACGAGACCCCTACCGGTCGCTACCACGTCTACTACAAGACGCCCAAAGGGTGGTCCTCGACGTGGAGGGTCTGGATGCCGTGGGCCATGGCCTGGAACGGCAACTACATGATCCACGAGCTCCCACACTTTCCCGGCTCAACTCAGCGCATCGGGGCCTCGACCCTCGGAAAGCCTGCGAGTCACGGGTGCATCCGGGTCGGCGTCGGCAACGCCGAGCGGCTGTACCGCTGGGCCGCCGTCGGCACTCCCGTCTGGGTGCACTGACGGCGTGTGCGCCTCTAGACCAAACCTTCCCGGACGAGCAGCTCGGCGATCTGCACCGCGTTCAATGCGGCACCCTTTCGCAGGTTGTCGCACGTTGCGTAGAAGCCGATCGCCCGCGGGTCGGCGGGGTCGCTGCGGAGCCGCCCGACGTATCCCTTGTCGGCGCCGGCCGAAAGGAGCGTGGTCGGGTACCGCCGCGCTTCGAGGTCGTCCTCGAGCACAACGCCATCCGCGGCTCGTATGACGGCAGTCGCATCGGCTGCGGAGACCGGTTTCGAGAAGCGAACCCACGCCGCCACACCGTGACCCACAACCGTCGGCACCCGCACGCACGTCGCAAAGACTTCGATCGCCGGCGCCTCGAGGATCTTGCGGGTCTCGTCGCGCATCCGTTGCTCTTCACTCGTGAATCCGCTTTCGCCGAACGATCCGACGTGAGGGATGGTGTTGAACGCGATCGGGTGCGCGAAGGCCGTCCCCGGAGGCGCGATGTCGCCCACCGCCCCAGCCGCGACGGGTCCGCGCTCCGGTAAGAGCTTTTCTAGCTGCTCATAGAGATCGGTAACACCTGCCTGCCCTGCGCCCGATACGGATTGATAACTCGACACGACGACTCGCTCGGATCCGAAGGCGCGGTGCAGCGGGGCCAGCGGCATCAAGAGGGTCACGGCGGTACAGTTGGGATTGGCAACGATCCCGGCATGGGTGCGTGCAGCGTCTGCGTTGATCTCCGGGATGACCAGCGGCACGTCGTCGCGGAGGCGCATCGCGGCCGAATTGTCCACGACGACGACGCCGCGCTCGACGGCGCTCGGGACCCACTCGAGCGCGGCCTCGTCCGGCGTGTCGAACAGCGCGAGATCCACGTTCGCGAAGACCGCGTCCCCGATTTCCTCCACGACGATCTCTTCACCGCGAAAGGGGATGCGCCGGCCGGCGCTACGTGCCGTTGCAACCAGCCGGAGCGACGAGAGCGGGAATCGGCGTTCTTCGAGGATCCGAAGAACCTCGCGGCCCACGGCACCCGTCGCCCCGATGACGGCGAGACTCGGGTCAGACATGCTGCACAGATTACCGGCCGGAAGGCCGGACTGTGCGCCTTTCAGCGCGGGTGGATCTCGCGGCGGATCGCCTCTTCGGACAAGTCGAATCGGCCGTGGATGGCACGAACCGCGCTCACGACATCCGCCTCCCGAATCACGCATGAGACCCGGATCGACGACGTCGAGATCATCTCGATGTTGACGCCGGCCTCGGACAGCGCCGCGAACATTCTCGCGGCCACCCCGGGATGGCTCTTCATGCCGGCACCGACGAGGGAAACCTTGCCGATCCCGTCGTCATACTCCACTCCCTTTCCCCCGATGCCCCCGAGCACGCGCTCGACCAGAGCCCGAGCGACGCCACCTTCCTCTCGGGACACGGTGAACGAAATGTCCGTACGGCCTTGATGGGAGACGTTCTGGACGATCATGTCTACGTTGACCCCGTCCGCCGCCAATGCTTCGAAGACGGCGGCTGCGACTCCCGGACGGTCGGGCACATCTTGAATCGTGACCTTGGCTTCGCTGGTGTCGTGCGTCACTCCCGAGATGATGGCCTTCTCCATGCGCTCGTCTTCCTCCCCGATCCAGGTTCCTTCCGCGCCCGAGAAGCTCGAGCGAACATGCACGAGCACGCCGTGATTCCGGGCGTATTCGACGCTTCGTAACTGCAGCACTCTTGCGCCGGTCGCGGCCATCTCCAGCATCTCCTCGTAGGAGACCCAGTGCAAGAGCCGGGCTCCGGGGACGATCTTGGGGTCGGCGGTGAAGACGCCGTCGACGTCGGTGTAGATCTCGCACCTAACGGCGCCCAGCGCGGCTGCGAGCGCCACCGCAGTCGTATCCGACCCTCCACGACCGAGAGTGGTGACATCGGCCGTCTCGCTCACGCCCTGGAAGCCGGCCACAATGACGATACGCCCACCGGATAGAGCATCCGTGATGCGGCCGGCGCGCACATCGACGATCTTGGCCCGGCCGTGCTCGGCGCTGGTGATGATCCCCGCCTGTGATCCGGTAAAAGACACGGCTTCGTGGCCGAGATGATTTATGGCCATCGCGAGAAGCGCCATCGAGATTCTTTCCCCGGCTGTGAGCAACATGTCCAGCTCTCGCCCGGGAGGGACGGGACTAATTGAGCGAGCAAGTCCGATGAGCTCGTCCGTGGTGTTACCCATCGCGCTGACCACCACCACCACGTCGTTTCCCTGCTCCCGGGTTGCAACGACCCGCGCTGCGACACGCTGAATGCGTCCGGCGTCGCCGACGGAGGTCCCCCCGAACTTCTGCACGATGACACCCACGGGACTATCCCCGCCCGCCGCGTGGCAGATCGAACAGCAGGCGCCCGAGGACGGCCCGGCCGGCAGGAATGCCTTCCCTGCGGTCTTGGTCGATCCCCTCGAGGCGGCGCAGCGCGATGAGCGCAAGAATTCCGGCAGTCATCGCGACCAAGGTGCCGGAGTATCCAAAGGCCAAGGCAAAGAGGGGAAGCAGCCCGAATCCGATGCTGGTGCCGAGCCCGCCTCGCCGCGTTGCCGTCCCGACGAGGGCGATGATGCCGGCCACCACCATAGCCTTCGGCACGATCACGAGGGAAACCCCTGCCGCCGTCGTGAGCCCCCGGCCGCCCACGTGGCGGAGGAACGGCGCGAAGCAGTGGCCCGCCACGGCCGCGACGCCCAACCAGGCAAGAGTCTCCGGCGGCAGGCCCGCGGACGCCGCGATGAGAGCGGGTGCAAAGCCCTTCACGATGTCGAGAATGATCGACGTGATGCCGAGCGACCCGCTCAGCCGCTTGACCACGAGGAAATGCGCGTCGCCCCGGGACTCAGTACGTCGCATCTCGGCGATGACGTCAACGCGCCCCGCGAGACGGGCGATGACGTAGGGAGAGGGAATCGTTCCTATCGCGTATGCGCTAATGATCCAGAGTATCGTTCTCACGTAATGGACGGCCCTCCGGGCTCGGCGCACCAAGCATATCCCCGGACTGCGCCCGGACCGGCACCACCGGCGCCGGGGCTGTCGTTCACCGGCTTTCGAGAGATCTTCCGCCACCCGAACTTTCGGTGGCTCTTTTGGGGGCAGGCCGTCTCCTCATTAGGCGACTGGGTGGGCACCCTGGCGTTCATCGCCGCCGCCGACCGGCTGTCCGGTGGCCGGCCGCTCGCAGTCACCGCTGTGCTCGTGCTCCGGCTGGTGCCGACATTTCTGGCGACACCCCTGGGTGGTGTGCTGTCGGACCGGTTGGATCGCCGCAGGATCATGGTGTGGAGCGATCTGGGTCGCTTCGCCGTCATCGGTCTCACGCCGTTTCTTCCGCATCTCGGCCTCCTGTACGTGATGGCCTTCCTTCACGAGGCCATCTCATTGGTTTTCCTGCCGGCGCGGGACGCCAGCGTTCCGAACGTGGTCGAGGCCCATCAGTTGGAAGCGGCGAACGCCGCGATCATGGGTGCGTCGTTCGCGGGCATCCCCCTGTCGGGAGCCGTGTATGCCGGGCTCGCATGGGCCGGAGCGCACTATCCGACACGCTGGTTGGGAGCCGGCACGTTTCACTCGCGCCCGTATGCGATCGCGTTTTGCTTCGATGCCCTCACGTTCCTGGCCTCGGCGGCGGCTCTTACGAGGCTTCGACTGCCCCGGCAGGAGCCCTCCGGCGCCGGCGCCGAACCGTTTCTTCAGAGCATCGGCCGGGGGATCGCCTGGATCAGGGGACAGACTCTCTTGCGTAGCCTCGCCTACGCGGTAACCATCGCGATGCTGGGCGGCGGAGTGCTGTTCGCGCTCGGGATTGGGTACGTGCGCACGACGCTGGGCGGAGACGACGTCGCGTTCGGATGGCTCATGGGATTGTTCGGCGCCGGGATGCTCATCGGACCGGTGCTCTCGCAGATCCATCCGGCGGCCGGGGTCGTGTGGATGCTTCGCATTTCCATCTTCATCACGGGGTCGGTACTTATCGTGATGGCGGTCGTCCCGCGGCTCTGGCTCGCCTACCTCATGGCTTCGGTTTTCGGGGCCGCGTTCAGCGTCGATGTGATTGTGGCCATGAGCCAGGCGCAGGCCGCGACGCCCGACGCGATGCGCGGGCGGGTGATGGCCGTAGTTCACATGCTTTACCGCGGAGCGCTCGTCCTCGGGGCCCTCGGCAGCGGCATGATCAGACAGATCTTCGAGCGCGGCGTGCACATCCCCGGTCTCGACTACCGAGCCGACGCGAATCAGGTAGCTATGACGGTCGCCGGTGTGCTAATCGCCATCGGCGCCGCCGGTGTCCGCAACGTCACAACTGCCGAGCCCGGCTAAAGCTCGCGGCGGCCTTCGAGCGCCCGGCCAAGCGTCACCTCGTCCGCGTACTCGAGGTCGCCCCCAACGGGAAGGCCGCTTGCGATCCTCGTAACGCGAACGCCCAGAGGCTTGATGAGGTTCGCGAGGTAAATCGCCGTGGCTTCACCCTCCACCGTCGGGTTCGTCGCAAGGATTACTTCCTTGACCTCGGCGCCGGCCATGCGCTGGACGAGTTCGCGCGTACGCAAGTCGCCCGGACCGATACCGTCGATCGGCGAGATATGTCCGCCGAGGACGTGGTAGCGCCCCCGAAACTCGTGCGTTCGCTCCACCGCGACGATGTCGCCCGGCTCCTCGACGACACAGATGAGAGAGGGATCTCTCCGCGGGTCGCGGCAGTAGTTACACTCCGCTCCTTCGGCCACGTTGAAGCAGGTCTCGCAGATGGAAACCTTCTCCTTCGCGGCGAGAACCGCCTCGGCCAGCGCGCGCCCCTCTTCGGGCGGAGCCTTCAGCAGGTGGAAGGCGAGACGCTGCGCGGACTTCTGGCCGATGCCGGGAAGCCGGCGAAGCGCATCGATCAGATCCTGGACGGGCCCTTCGAACACGTCAGGGCTCGACCTCTTCGATCACCTCGGCGCCGAGGCCCTGCCGAAGTGCCTCGACTGGGTCCACGGGCTCCCGCGGCAAGCCGGATCCGTCGTCTTCCTTTTCCTCATGTGCCGCCGGCGCTCGCGCTCCTTCGGGAGCAGCCGTGGTCGCAATCCTGGGCGCAAGGCCGAGCACGGCCGTCAAGGCCGCCGCCAAGACCTTCGCACTCCGGGGAGCAGCGATCTCCTCGGCGTGAAAGCCGTAGCGGGCCTCGATCGCGAGCACATCGCCCTCGTAGGAAACCGGCCGCGTCTCCGCAAGCAGCGCGTGGACTCGCAGGCTTGCCTTTCGAACCTCCTCCAGTACCACAGGCCACGAGCGGCGGATCTTCTCGAGATCCACGAGACCGGGGCTAGGTCGTGCAGCCTCGGGCGTCGATTCCTTCACCTTCGGCGCGGGCTCCCGGCTCTTGGTGCGGGAGCTGCTCACGGGCTCCGATCGGGAGGTGGCGACGGCGTCCGGAAGACGCTCCGGCACGGGCACGGCCGCCGGCGGAGCGGCAGCCGTGGTCCCCACCTCGAGCAGACGCTCCAGGCGTTCGACGCGGGACAGCATCGCCTCGGGTGACGCATCGGCCTCGGGTACTGTTGCGCGGACCACGGCCAATTCCAGAGCCAGTCGCGGCGGCGCCTGCTGCCGCATCTCGGCCTGAGCATCGGCAAACAAGCGAAGCAAATGAACGAGCTGGGAGGGGCCGAACCGCTCGGCCTGAGCGCCGATCCTCGCGCGGACCTCATCGGTAGCGTCGATCAACTCGGCAGCCTCCGGAACCCGCTGAACGAGAAAGAGTGCACGCAGATGACCGATCAACTGTGATGTGAACGCCCGAACGTCGCGCCCCTGCTCGGCGACATCGTGCACAGCGCGCAGGGCCGGGCCGGGTTCGCTAGTGGCGAGTGCCTCCGCGAACTCGAACAGCAGGTCTTGCGGAACGCTGCCGAGCAACGAGGCGGCCGCCTGCACGGCGACGGCGCCGGCCGCGAGCAATTGATCCAGCACGGCCAGCGCGTCGCGCACGCTTCCGTCGGCGTGACGCGCAATCAGATGGAGCGCGGCCTCATCGGCCTCGGCTGCCTCTTCACGGCAGACGCGGGCGAGGTGAGCCGCGATCGCCGCGGTGGAGATTCGACGGAAGTCAAAGCGCTGACACCGCGACGCGATCGTTGGCAGGACTCGTTGCGGCTCCGTCGTCGCAAAGACGAAGACGACATGGCTCGGAGGTTCCTCGATCGTCTTGAGAAAGGCGTTCCACCCGGCCGTGGAGATCATGTGTGCCTCGTCCATGATGTAGAGCTTGGTTCGGGCAACCGCAGGCGCGAGGATGACGCTGTCGCGAAGGTCGCGGACGTCGTCGACACCACCGTGGGACGCCGCGTCGATCTCGATGACGTCGAGGGATGTTCCCTCGGTGATCGACCGGCACGACTCGCACTTGTTGCAAGGCTCCGGCGTCGGGCCCTGCTCACAGTTCAGCGCCTTCGCAAGGATGCGGGCCGTCGAGGTCTTTCCGGTGCCGCGCGGTCCGGAGAGCAAGTACGCGTGCGCAACGCGGTCCTCCCGGATCGCGCCTTGCAGCGCCGACGCAACCGCCTCCTGGCCGACGAGGTCGGAGAAGGTTTGCGGACGCCAGCGCCTATAAAGGGCAACAGAACTCATGTGCGCAATCCTGGGCTTAGGGGGAAGAGCGAAGTCATTCTATCGTGAGGGGTGGACGTTCCCGTCCCCAGGCAGCGAGCACGACAGGTACCGAGAAGGATCAAAGCGGCCGTGCACCCGCCGTTGTTCCGTGGCTACGAGCGCCTTCCGTGCGCTGGGCTCCGGCCCGGCACTCCCGCGGCACCCGCCAGCGCCTGCTTACCGCTGCTTCCTCCCGGACCTGACGGAGTTCACAGGTTGACGTTGCGCGGGACCCGACCTTCGTCGTCCTCGCTACGGGGCTGGCCTCACAGCCGCGGCCCGAGGGCGGGGATTCCGTCCCGCTGAAGCGGATTGCGGGTACAGGGCACCGCTAACTCCCCACCTAGCACGGCCGCCGCAGAGTATAGGGCCGGGGGGGCAAGACCGGCACCTGCGATCCCGGCGGAGGCGGAGAGATTTGAACTCTCGATGCGGTTGCCCGCAAACCGGTATTCCAAACCGGCGCCATCGGCCAAGCTAGGCGACGCCTCCGGCGGGGATTCTATCCGGGCCGCCCGGAGCCGGGTTTGGACCCGGCGGCGCAAGGAAGAGCCGCGACGCGTGTCGGTAGAAGGGACTCGATCGAACGGAGGATGGGGATGAGACGTCGTCTGTTGGCTCTCGCATCAAGTGCTTTCGTGCTCGGATCGCTCATGGCCCCGGCGGCCGAAGCGACCGTCACCGCGACCAAGTACTACGTGACGACTTTGGGGGGATGCTCCAACGGGGATATCCGCGGACAATTCGGAAGCTACTGCACGATCTTCGACGTTCCGGATGGCCAGCGGTACGTGCGAATCACGATCTCGGACGCAGCCGTGCAGCATGTCAGCGCCGCCTACACCTTCTGGGGCCAGGAGACTCCCGGCTCGAGCTTCGGCGGCGCCACGTTCTGCGGTCCGACGGTGACGGCCCGAATCCCTCGCGGCGCGCGCCTGCTCGAGGTCAACATGGCGCTCATGACCGATGCGGTGTTCCCGCTCATCGGATACAACGCGTTCCTTCCGGGATGCGATGGCTCGCCCACCGTGGGCACGATGACCGCGGAGTTCTCCACGCGGCCCCGCGACCTTAGCTGACGAACGAGACCGACTTCGCCGGTGTCCTTGTTGACGACGTCGTAATGACCCGTCTTTTTCTTCTACCGGGTGTTTTGAAAAGCAACACTTGGCGGAGGCGGCGTGATTTGAACACGCGAGGCCCGATCAAGGGCCTAACCGTTTTCGAGACGGTCCCGTTCGGCCACTCCGGCACGCCTCCGGGCGGGGATTATAGACGCGGCGCCCGCAACCGATCCGTGTTAACCCGGCGGGCGCCGGCGCTCGGTGAAGAATCGACGCAGCAGCGACGCGCAATCGTCCGCTCGAACACCTCCGAGCACGGATACCCGATGGTTGAGACGCCGGTCCTGGACAATGTTGTACAGCGACTCGACGGCACCGGCTTTCGGGTCGGTGGCGCCGTAGACGAGCCGGTCGAGCCGGGCCAGCACTATCGCGCCCGCACACATGGCGCACGGCTCCAGCGTGACGTAGATCGTGCACCCCTCGAGCCGCCAGCCGCCCACGGCGGTCGCCGCCTCCCGCAGAGCCAGGATCTCGGCGTGCGCGGTTGGGTCTCCTCGATGCTCCCGGGCGTTGGCCGCCTGTGCCACGACGACCCCTTGCCGCACGACGACGCAGCCGATCGGAACGTCGCCCCACCCCCCCGCCTCGGCCGCGTGAGCCAGGGCGAGGCCCATCATGGCCTCATCCGCCGCAGCCGGCCCGACACTTTGTTTACCGATTCGACTCAAGGCACCCGTTCTTACCGTTGATCTCGGGGAGCGTTTAGGTCCCACGTTATCGGGGCCGGACTGCTCCGGAGGCAGTACCGAGGAACCTGAATGCGGGCTCGTCACGTTTTCGGAAGTTTGGCTAAACCTCTTCCCCTTTCGCATGGAATAGCCTATCGTCTCCCTTGAGGGAGATTGCCTCCTGGTGGCCGTGGAGAGGGAACATGACGCCGGAAGGGGTAGGCGAGCTCTACAAGACGGAGCGCTCCGGGCTGACACGCTCGGTTGCCCGCATTGCCGGCGATGACGCCGAGGACCTAGTCCACGATGCTTTCGTGGCCTTTCTCGTGGCCGGACGTGAGGCGGAACGCCCGGGAGCCTGGGTCCAGCGCGTGGCTCGGAACCGAGCGCTCAACCACATCCGCCGCCTGCGGGCAGTCCCATTAGACGAGAGCACCGCGTCCGACGGCGAGGAGCCGGACGCTGACGCGATCCGCGACGCGACCAGAGCGGTCGTTGCCGAAGCCCTCGCATCTTTGCCCCCCCGGGCCCGGGAGGCTCTCCGGCTGCGCTACTACGAGGGGCGGACCTACGAGGACATCGCCGAAAGACTCGGCGTGCGTATCGGACAAGCGCACGTCGTGGTTCACCGATCGATTCGCCGCCTTGGGCGGGAGGTCGTCGGAGTGCTCGCCGCGGCGCACGGGGCAGACTCGTGCGCCCCGGCGCTGCTCCGGTTATCGGGTCTCGGCGAGGGAGGAGAGGCCGGGCACGAGGACGGGCCCTGCATCCGATGCGAATCGACGTGGGAAGAGCTCGTGGCCTTGCGGGCCCTCCCGGGTCTCGCGTTCGTCCCGGTGGCACGTTTCGGTGATATCCGCCGGTCCATCGAGCGCATTTGGACCAAGGCAATGAGTCTCGCGGAGCCGGCGACGGCCATCGCGCCGGCGCTTCTCGCCGCAGGCGTAACTTTGGCCGCCCTGGTTCCACCTGCGGCACCACAGGTCTCAAGGGCACCGGCCAAGCAGGCTCCGGCAGTGAATGTTTCGTTCGAGCGCCCCGGCAAGGCCCCGGCAGCAGCAACGACAGCCGATGCAGGATCTTCGTTATCGGTCGGCGCGACCGCAGACTCCCCATCGGCTGCGATCCCGAAGCGCGCGGACTCCGTGACTGCCGGTCCGGCGACGATTCGTCAAGCCGACGACCACACCCAAACCGAGGTCAACCGCGGGGGATCGGGATCGGCCGGCGTGGTGGTCTGCAAGCCGCTGGAGCCCTGCCCGCCTCCGCCGTCTCCCTCGCCCTCTCCGGCGCCCTAACGCCGGCCGGACCTCAGGCCGCCGCGCAGGAGATTCCGGCGAAGTACACGCCCGTCTCTGTCGCGTCGAAGATGTTGTAGGCGCCCCCGGTGTGACTGGAGCCACCCACACCCCAAGTGCTGGCGCCGAAACCTCGAAGTGGAGTCCCATTGCGGGTCGCCTCGACGGCGGAGCGCGGGACAACTATCGACACCAGGTCGCGGTAGGCGTCGATTGAGCCGGTGGTCGAGGTGCCGCCGAAGATTGGACCCGAGACGGCGTTCTGCGTTCCCGCTGAGTCGAAGGCAACTGAGTAGACGGTGCCCGATGCCGAACGCTGAGCCTGGGCGACCCAGCGTCCTCCTCCCTTAGCAAGCCAGGAGATCGTCCAGCCGACTAAGTCGAATCCCACCGGAGGCGCCGCCGCGGCATTGGCCACACGTGCCCCGACTGTGATGTTGCCTCGGTCGCCCACGCCCCCCACGGCGAGAACATCGAGCGCGGGAGAGGCCGTGTCCGGGACGCCGGCTATTGGCTTGCCGACTGCGGCATCTCCCGCGGCGTCGGTTACGACCGGACACATCGGAGGCTTGGGGCAAGGTCCAGAGAGCGGAAATCTCCCGTCGTCGGTCCAGTCAGCGCGGCGAGTGACGCTCCCGGGCTCGGTCGGGCTCGCCTGAACCTGGGTCTGGCCGGTGTCACGCGCGGAGGCGTATAGCCCTTCCAGCCAGGTGACCCCGTACCCGAGCTCGGCGATGGGCATGCGCATGGTGATCAGCCCGGCGGCAAGCTCCACCCACCCGCCCGCGGGAATGGGCACGGCCGGCGAGCGGCCTGCGGCGGCCAGGGCGAGCGCAACGTCGCGGGGCGCGGACCCCCGGCTGAAGCTCCATCCTTCAGGCCCCCTCCGTGCGCTCACGACCCAGAACGTGTCGCCGACGTGCCAGATCGCCGAATACTCGAAAGTTCTGCCGTCCTGGGTCGCCAGAAGATTCTTGACCGCGATAACTATCGCCAGATCCGTGGACTCGACGCGCGCGCCCAGGCTCACGAGATCGAGCAACTCGTCCTCCACGGGAGCCGACCCACGCTCAACTCCTGGAGACCCGGAACCGCTCGCCTGAGCGGTCGCCGTAGTGCCGAAGTTCGCCGGCGACAGGCCGGCGTATCCGGCTGCCGCTTGGGTCGGACGGATGGTCTCGGCTTCGACGACAACGTCACCCCGGGGGTCGGCGGCAATGGTGCATTCGGTGCCGGCCCGCGTGGGAGCAGGCAGAAGCAGCGCGGCAACGACCGCCGCGGCGACAACCCGTCCTGTACGCGCCAAGGTGCCTCCCTCGAACACCAATCCTCCCACCTGGTTCGACACCTTTCAAGACGATCCCTTGCGGAACCGGAAGAATTTGGCTTCCACGCAGAGCGCCCGAACGATCACATTTTACAGGAGGCAGTCAACCGCGGGCTAGGATGGCCGCGATGGGTGGCACCCCACGGCTGCGCCTGGTGCTCGTGGCGGTCTCTTTGACCGCGGGAGCGTGCACGAACCGGCCGGCACCCCCGTCTCCCTCGCCTTCGCCGGCGGTCTCTCTTGCGGCGAGCGGCAGCTGGCACGACTTGCCCGCAGCGCCAACGGCACGCCAGGAAGTCGCGGTTGCCGTGCTCGCCGGACGTATCTGGGTCATGGGAGGGCTGACCGCCGAGGGCCCGGTGGACACCGTGGAGATCTTCGACCCGGCCACCCGGGCCTGGACATCGGGTCCGCGCCTGCCCGAGCCAGTTCACCACCCGGCGGCCGCCGAGCGGCGCGGCCGCATAATGCTCATCGGAGGCCTCACCCGCGAAGGGCCGACCAGGCGCGTCCTCGTTCTCAACGGAAAACGCTGGGAAGACGGGCCCCCGCTGCGGCGACCCCGAGGTGCGGCCGGAGCGGCCACCGCCGGGGCCGTTGTCGTAGTAACCGGAGGGGTGGGCAAGAACGGTCACGTCGCGGAGACGGAGGTTCTCGAAGGGGAGAGCTGGCGCGATGCCGCTAGTATCCCGACCCTTCGCGACCATCTCGCGGTGGCGACGGACGGCCGCCTGGTCTATGCCGCCGGGGGGCGGAGAGGGGGAAGCCAGATCGAGACCTTCGAGGCCTTCGACCCGGCCACGAACCGGTGGAGGACGCTTCCCCCTATTCCGACCCCTCGAAGCGGGTTCGGCGCCGCCTTCGTCGGAGGGCGGATCGTCACCGCCGGCGGCGAGGGTCCTCGGATCTTTCCCGAGGTAGAGGCCTACGACCCGGCCGGGCGGGTATGGAAGCGCTTGCCCGATCTCCGAGTTCCCCGCCATGGGGTCGGTGTGGTTGCCCTCGGCCGCACGCTGTACGTGCTGCTCGGAGGAACTCGGGTGGGACTGGGGCAGAGCGACGCGTCGGAGGAGATCGTCCTCGGCTGATACGCAATTGTGCGGATGTCCCACGGTTCGGCGACTGCGTACTCTGGCGGGCGATGCCACACACGGTGATGCTCGCCGAGGACAACGCTGAAATCCGCCTGTTGATGCGCTACCTCCTGGAAGCCGACGGGCGGTTCGCGGTCGTGGGCGAGGCGACCAACGGCCGGGAGGCCATCGACCTTGCGCAGACCCTTCTTCCCGATGCCCTCATCATCGATCTGTCGATGCCGTTGGTCGACGGTTTTCAGGCGATTCCCGCTCTTCGCACCGTGTCGCCGCAGACGAAGATCCTCGTCTTCTCTGCGCTGGCTACCGACGACGTGGCAGACCGGGTCCACGCTGCCGGCGCGCACGCCTTCTTGCAAAAGCCGACCGGCGCGCGAAACGTGGCCTCCAAGCTGGCCGAGCTGTGCACCGCCTGATCGGCCTGCCCGGAGCCTTCGAGACGCCGGTCGTCGCCGCTACCTCTTTCGGCGGTGGCCGTCCGCAACTTCATTCCAGAGATCGAAACGCACGTCGACCGGGGCGCCGCGATTTGAAGAACTGAAGACGTGGAATAGTGTGAATGTTTACTGGTGGGACGGGAACGGAGGAATGTGATCCGTAAGCTTGCCGGATTTCGCACGGCGGCCGTGGTGTCGGTAGCCCTTGCGTCTGGCTTGGTCGGGTGCGGTAACAAGGCAGCCGAATCACCCGCTTCTGTGCCTATGCTCGGAGAAAAGATCGATAGGAATGGTGGAACGCAATTCAGCTAGCTCCGAAGGTTCTCGATGAGCACCTCGCAGATCGATCCTTCCGTGAGAGGTGGGAGAAATCTGCACTCGTTCGTGCGGTCGCGCTTCGTCTTGTTGCCTACCGCGCCGAGCACGTGATCTCCCAGGCCGCGTTGGCCAAGAGGCTCGGCATGAAGCAACCGGCCGTCGCGCGTTTGGAGGCAGGGGAGAAGACGCCGACGTGGGAGACCCTCGGCAGGATCTCGCACGCGCTTGGCATCGAGTTCCTCGTAGATATCGCTCCGAGAGGCCGCAAGACGATGGTCGGGAGCGTAGCCGAGCGCGCCAAGTAGTTGAGCGCGTTTCGACCGAATTTGGCAACGTGGTGGTAGCCGCGACGTAGTCGACCGTCGATGGGCGAAGTGATTGTTTGACCACTGTCTGATCTTGAATCATCAAATTCGCAGGTCGGCGAATCTCAACGACCCGTTGGCTCCACAACATTCATGCAGGTCCGCCCGGCGAAACCCCCCACAAGTGCCACTCGCCGGGTAAACCCTTGAGTTCGGCGGTCCCGCGCTCCTCGAAACGGATGCCCGACCCGGCGACGAGATCTTTCACCGTGCTCGACACGAGCACTTCGCCGGCCTCGGCCTGGCCCGCCACGCGCGCGCCGATGTGCACGGCGATCCCGCCGATCTTTCCCTCGACGACCTCGCACTCTCCGGTATGCAAACCAGCACGGATCTCGATGCCGAGCTCGCGGACGGCCTCGATGAGGGCGACCGCGCACCGGATCGCTCGGGCCGGGCCGTCGAAGCTCGCGAAGAACCCGTCCCCGGCGGTGTCGATCTCGCGGCCGCGGAACCGGACGAGGTGCCTGCGGATAAGCGCGTGGTGCTCCCGGATCAGCTCCTTCCAGCGTTTGTCGCCCATCTCGGCGAGCTTCGCAGTCGAGTCGACGATGTCCGTGAAAAGGACGGTCGCCAGCATGCGGTCGGGCTCGACGACGTCCCACTCTCCGCGCTTCCAGATACCGGTGAGGAAGCGCTCCGCCTCGTCGAGCACCGGCTCGGATTCCTTCGCCCAGAAGATGTGGTCGCGGCCTGGAATCTCGACGTATTGGGCGCCGGGGATCCGGTCGGCGATCAATCGGGAGTACGCGACCGGTATGAGGGCGTCGCCGGTGGTATGCAAGATCAGCGCCGGTACGCGGATTGTCGGGAGCGCGTGGCGGACGTCCATATCCACGTTCATGAGGTGGAACTGGACTACCGCCGCCGGGCTCGAGCTCGTCCGTGCGAGCCGGGCCCACCACCGGCGGATGCTCTCGTCTCCTGCGAGGCTCGACGCGTATCTCTCGAGGTCCCCCTCGAGCCACTGCTGCGTCCCCCAGACTTTGTCGTAATCTCTGAGGCCGGCGATCGTGTCTTCGCGGGTTTCCTCGTCTGGGAAGTCCTCGTTCCGCGTCGCCGAGGCGTACGTGCCGTAGAGGATCATCGCCGCGACGCGCTCAGGGTAGGTCGCAGCGAACAGGATCGTCATCGCCCCGCCTTCGGACACGCCCATGATTGCCGCCCGCTGCGAGCCGACGGCATCCATTACGGCGCGGACGTCGTCCATCCGGGTCTCGAGGTCGGGGAGACCGGCGACGCGATCGGAGAGCCCCGT
Source organism: Actinomycetota bacterium (assembly GCA_046713235.1). Lineage (GTDB taxonomy): Bacteria > Actinomycetota > AC-67 > AC-67 > AC-67 > JBKKBZ01. The sequence goes on from JBKKBZ010000042.1 coordinate 57,043, forward strand.
CCCGCGCTTGTCGAGCAGGATCAGTCGTGAGAACGACGCCAGCCGCCGGAAGAACGCCGCCGGCGGTCCGTCCCAGGCGACATCGAGCGATGAGAAGATGGACCCGCCGATGAACACGAGATCGAATGGCCCTTCGCCCACGACCCCGTATGCGATGCTGACATCGCCGCTGCGCGCGTAACGAACCTCGGGACCTTCCACATCGGTAAGTGTCGGCGCTCCGCGGGTCATCCGACAAACAGGCCGGCCCTCCCGACGCCGCTGCTACTGAACTGTGCGAAGTGTGGGCAACTGTGCGGCGTCCCGGTAACGGCCCACGATGTCGACGCCTCCGTGGTGCTCTGCGCCAGAGAGCGCGGCCACAAATCCTGATGAGCTAGCCCGACGACCCTACACCGCATCGACTCTGAGCGAGTATCTCGACCACCGTCCAACCCGGTTTTCGCGTTCGCGCAGGTCAACGGACGTAGTGTCCCCGGCAGTACAGAAGTCGAAAAACTCGCCCCATCTCCTGGGCGAGCCGTGCGATCTCGCTGGACTCCACGCCAAACTCCAGCGCGACGGCTACGAGCGCCGGTGGCTCGACCCGGTCAGACCCCTCTTACCAGGCGCCAGTCGATCTTCTTGCCAACTGCCGAGGCGAACCGTTGCAGCGTCGCGACAGTCGGATTCATCTCGCCCCGTTCAAGTCGGGCGACGGTTGAGATCGAGGTTTTCATCCGAACAGCCACGTCAGCTTGAGTGAGCCGAGCGGCATGACGGGCGGCAGCTAGGTCCCGGAGGAGACGCTTGCGCTCAGCAGCGGCCTCCATGAGATGGGGAAAGTCCGGATTCCGCGCTGTCCGTTCCGCGACGTAGCCCTCAAGGCCGTCGCGACGGGGTCTCGGCGTGGTCTGGGATCTTGGCATGGGTATTGTCATATATGAGAACTTGGGCCTCGGCCCGAACCTTGTAGATGTCGCCGTGAAGGTGTCGTGCCTCACGCAAGCCATGTCGCGCGACGCTTCGCATCTCTTCAAGGATCGTCGCCGCGTCGATATCGCTCAGCGATTCGAGGAAGTCGCGAACAGGACGCCGACCCGCGGGGCTCTCGTAGAAGCGCCAGCGCCGGCGTGGTTCCCCGTTGTCCATCGGCGCTCAGCGTATCTAGGGGCACCGACAAGAAAGAAGCGCCCGTCTCCCGCTCGTCGCGATCGCACAGGTCAGCCGATGTAGTGCGCCCGGCAGGACTCGAACCTGCAACCTTCTGATCCGTAGTCAGATACTCTATCCACTTGAGCTACGGGCGCCGGATATATACTGCGTCACCCCTATTCGACGGATTTCTTCAGGACGTAGGGCCTCAGGGTCCCAAAAACTGATCCGTGCATGGCAGGATAGCGCGCTTCCGGCGCCGAATCTCCTCATGGAACAGGGCGATCAGGGCGCGCCGCAGCCGCGGGGGATACGGAGGCACTTGGATGATCAAGGCATGGATCAGCGCAGCGCTGACATTGGTCATGGGCCTTGGTGCCGCGCCTAGTGGAGCCGTC